>DASZUH010000271.1:0-3868 GCA_035547715.1 Solirubrobacterales bacterium | reverse complement strand
CCTCCCCGGTGAGCGCCGACATGTCGACTTCGACGACTCCGTCGAGAAGGCGGGCGTCGGCGGCGATGCGGTCCCCCTCGCCGAGCATGATCACGTCGCCGGGGACCAGCAGTGGTGCCTCCACCTCGCTTACCGCCCCGTCACGCCGCACCCGGACGAGCTGCGGCAGGAGCCGGCCCAAGGCCTCGGTCGCGCGCTCCGCCTGAGCCTCCTGCATGAAGGCCAGCAGCGCGTTCAGGACGATGACCGCGACTATCGCTGCGGCCAGCGTCACGTTACCGGCGGGAACGGCCAGGGCGGCCGCGGCCCAGAGCAGCAGCGCCAGCGGGTGCAGGAACTGGCGCGCAAGCTGCTTTCCGCTGCCTTCGCCGCGCTCCCGGGTGACCTCGTTTCGGCCGTATTGAACCAGGCGCCGTTCGGCCTCCCGCGTGCTGAGCCCGGGAGGGTGAGGGTGGGCCGGCGCGCCGACTCCGCTCTCCTGTCCCGCGGAGGGGGCGGCGGGCACCTGGTCGCCGACCACCCCCATCGTCTCTCAGGTCCTTCGCGTCCTTCGTGATTCCACGTCGCGGCCCACCCCGGTCAGTGGACCTCGGCAGGGTGGGGCGACTCCGCCGGGCCGACAGGAGCGGAACCGTTCGCCCCCTCGGGCGCTACCGGGAACCCTTCACGGCTGCGCTGCCAGCGCACGAACACGTAGACCGGGATCCCCGCCAGGAGCAGCACGAACCCCTTGGCGATGATGTCCTTCCCCGAGCCGGTGATCGCCCAGACGGAGTAGGCGAAGGCGAGGGACGCGATCACCGTGTCGCGGGCGAACTTCTTCTTCTCGAACAGCTCCGGCTCGGTGATGTACAGGTAGGCCTGCGCCGCCGCCGAGTAGGCGTAGGGGATCAGCGTGGTCAGCGTCGCCAGCAGCAGCACGAAGGTGAAGGCGTCGACCAGGCCCTTCGTGTAGTTCATCAGCATCAGGCCGGAGACCAGGATCGAGGAGACGACGAGGCCGAAGACCGGCGTCCCCCGCTTGCCGTGGACCTTGGCGAATTGCTCCGGGAAGAGGCCATCTTCGGCGGCGGCCAGCGGCACCCGCCCCTGCAGGAGGATCCAGCCGTTGAGGCAGCCGAAGGTGGAGATCAGGGCGACCAGGGCGATCACCTTGTCCCAGCTGCCGCCGAACATCACGCCCGCGGCGTCGGCGAAGGGGCTGGTCGAGTGGGCGAGGACGGCCGTCGGGATCACTCCCATCACGGCGATCGTGCCGATGATGTAGACGATCGTCGTCGCCAGCGTGCCGTACATCGTGGCGCGCGGGATGTTCTTCTCCGGGTCGCGGACCTCGCCCGCGGCGACGGTCGCCGACTCGAGTCCGATGAAGGCCCAGAGGGTGAGCGGGGCGGCGGCCGAGATCGCCGACCAGGTGCCGTGCGGGGCGAACGGGGTGAGGTTGGAGCTCTTGATGAAGAAGAGGCCGATCACGCCGATGATCGCCAGCGGCACGAACTTGAGGACGGTCGTGATCACCTGGACGATGCCGGTCTCGCGGGTGCCCATCACGTTGACCGCGGTGAGCAGCCAGATCACGCCGATGCCGACCAGCGCGGCGAGCAGGTTGTTGGTTTCGAGGTTGGGCCAGAAGACCGCCAGGTAGCCGACGAAGGCGACCGCGATCGCGGCGTTGCCGGCCCAGGCGGCGATCCAGTAGCCCCAGGCGGTCTGGAAGCCGATGAAGTCGCCGAAGGCCCGCCGCGCGTAGGCGTACGGCCCGCCGGTCTGCGGCATCGCCCGACCGAGGCGGGAGAAGACGAAGGCGAGGAGCATCGCTCCGGCGCCGGTGAAGACCCAGCCGACCAACGACATCGGGCCGGCAGCGCCGGCCAGCGAGGCGGGCAGCAGGAAGACCCCCGACCCGACCATGTTGCCGATCACCAGGGCGGTCGCCATCCAGACGCCCATGCTCCGTTTGAGCTTGGGCGGGGTGGCGCCCCCCTCGACCGCTATCTGTTCCATGACCTGCTCCTCTCCTTGACGAACGCGAAATGGTTTGTGGAGCGATCGTCCGCGCAGCGGGCACCGCCGCCATCCGCAGGGCGCTACAAGGACTGCTGCGGAGATCCCGCAGATCGGGCCGGGCGGGCCGGCTGCTCAGGGAGCGGGGACGAGCAGGACCGGGGCGGGGGAGGCGCGCAGGATGCGTTCCCCGGTGCCGCCGAGCGTGACGCGTCCGGCATCGCCGTAGGTGGCGCGCGAGCCGAGTACCAGGAGCCCGGCCTCGCGGGCGAGGCCGAGGAGGATCTGGTCGGGGAGCCCTTCGCGCAGCTCGGTCTCGATCCAGATCCCGGGCAGGCCGTCGGCGGCGTGGTCGAGGTGGCGGGAAAGGCGTTGGCGCTCGGCCGTGTCGACCGGGCGCAGCGTCCCGCCGAGGTCGAAGGTCGGCTCGGCGATCGCGATCACGCGCAGTTTGGCGTCGTGGGCGCGGGCGATCCGCGCGGCGAGGTTGAGCGCCGCGCCCGCCTCGCGACTGCCGTCGATGCCGATGTCGACGCGGCGGATCTCGTGGTCGTCGGCGGCGGCGTACCCGCGCGGGGCCGCGACCACCGGGCAGCGCGACCCGTCGAACAGCGCCCGGCCGGCCTCGCCCACCAGCACCCGCCCGGCGCCGGCCCCGACCGCCGAGCCGACGACGATCAGGTCGGCCGCCTCCGCGGTCGCGACCGGCTCGCTCCACTCGGCGATCACGCCGGCGAGCGCGATCGCGTCGCGCCGCCCCTCCTCGTCCTCTCCGATTGTCAGGACGCCACGGAAGATCGGCGGCGTGACGCCGTCGAGATATGTCAACCCCTCGGGCTCCGAATGGAGGTCATCGTGCATCCGGCGCAAGATAGGAAGCCGGGATGCGCCCCCCATCCGTGTTTTCCCACATGGTGCGCGTCGTCACCGAGCCGCGGGCGGCGCTAGTCTGGCGGCGATGCCCGACCAGGTGGCGGAGCCCCGGATCGCAGTCGTCCTCGCCGACGACCACGCCGTCGTGCGCGGCGCACTGCGCGCCCTGCTCGAGGGCCAGGACGACCTCGACGTGGTGGGGGAGGCCGACGACGTGGCGGGCGCCCGGCAGGCGGTCGTCGACTTCGCCCCGGGCGTCCTCGTCCTCGATGTCAACCTGCCCGACGGCCTCGGCGTCGACGCGGTCGCCGAACTGCGCGAGGCCCATCCCGACACCCAGATCGTCCTCCTGACCATGGAGCGCGACGTCGGCCTCGCCCGCCGCGCCCTCGACGACGGCGCGCTCGGCTACCTCTTCAAGGACGCCGCCCACCTCGAGCTGGTCGAGGCGGTCCGCGCCGCCGCGCGCGGCGAGCGCTACCTGACCCCGGCGGTCTCGGCGGGCCTCTCCCGCGGTCCCGACGACGGCGCCCCACAGGCCCTCTCGCCGCGCGAGACCGACGTCCTGCGGCTGATGGCGCTCGGCCACACCAACCGCGAGATCGGCGAGCAGCTCGAGCTCAGCGTCCGCACGGTGGAGACCCACCGCGCCCACATCCAGCAGAAGCTCAGCCTCACCACCCGCCCCGAGCTGACCCGCTACGCGCTCGAGCACAATCTGATCGATACGTAGGGGCGGGGAAAGCCGGCGCCTTGGGGAGCCGGCGGCCGTCCGAGTTGCGCCCGGCCGTCCCGTCCACGACCCTGGCAGGTTGTGGCCGTGGCCGGGACGGCCGGGTCCGTGGGGAGTGAGGAGGGTTCGTGACGTTTGCCGAGGGACGTGAGCGTCGTGCCGGGGAGAAGCGCGTGATCCGCCACGAAGGCGCGACTTCCGTGACCTGGGCGAGTGGCCCGTGACGAAGACCATGGGACGTCACGGTCCCGTCCCACC
>DASZUH010000270.1:0-4043 GCA_035547715.1 Solirubrobacterales bacterium | reverse complement strand
GAGAGAGGAAGAAGACCGGATGAACTCGATTGGGAAGCTGATGATGATGCTGAACGCCGACAAGACCCAGATGGTCACCGCCGAGGACGCGCTGCCGGGTCGCAGCGAGCCCGCCTTCGTCGTCCCCGAGACCCACGCCGTGCTCGGCACGCCGCTGAAGCCACCGTTCCCCGACGGCATCGAGGTCGCCTACTTCGCCCTCGGCTGTTTCTGGGGTGCCGAGCGGCTCTTCTGGGAACTCGACGGCGTCTACTCGACCGCGGTCGGCTACCAGGAGGGGATCACCCCGAATCCGACCTACGAGGAGGTCTGCACGGGCAAGACCGGCCATGCCGAGGCCGTGATGGTCGCCTACGACCCGACCAAGATCTCCTACGAGGACCTGCTGAAGGTGTTCTTCGAGGAGCACGACCCGACCCAGGGCATGCGCCAGGGCAACGACGTCGGCACCCAGTACCGCAGCGGCATCTACTACGTGAACGACGCGCAGAAGGAGACCGCCGAACGGGTCGGCGCCGCCTACGACGCCGACCTGCGCAGCGCGGGGAAGGAGCCGGTGACGACCGAGATCGCGCCGGCCGGGCCCTTCTACTACGCCGAGGACTACCACCAGCAGTACCTGCACAAGGTCCCGAACGGCTACTGCGGCCTGAAAGGGACCGGCGTCGCCTGCACCATCCCGGCCGCCGCGTAGGCGGCCGGCGGGCCCCGCTTGAACGCTCAGGGCGCCTCTCGGGGCGCCCCGCAGCGCCGGCGACGGGCGCGGTGAATAGCATCACGCGCCCGTGGCACCCTCCTTCGGCTCCTACATAGCCGGCAGCCTCGCCGTGATCGGGATCGTCGCCGCGCTCGGGCTCGGCGGCTACTGGTTGCGTCGCTGGATCGTCCCCGAATTCTCCGGGGCGCTCGCGCGCCTCGCCGACGCGACCCTCGCGGTCGGCCTGCTGGTGGTCTCGCTCGAGTTCCTCGGCAGCCTCAGCATCCTGCGCTTCGGCTGGATCATCTGCCTGACGATCGGGGTCGGGCTCGGGGCGGCGCTCCTCGGCTACTGGATGGCGCCCGACCGCGGCGAGGAAGTCAAGGCGCCCGAGGTCACCAAATGGGCACTGATCCTGGCCGTCGCGGTCGCCTCCTTCACGATGGCCGAGTGGACGTTCCCGTCCCAGCTGAACCTCGACCAGGGGATGTTCGGCGGCGACACGACCTGGTACCACATGCCCTTCGCGGCGACGATGGCCCAGCAGCACTCGACGGTCCACCTCCACTACACGGACCCGCTCCGCCTCGCCGCCTGGTTCTACCCGCAGACCTCCGAACTGGTCCACGCGGCGGCGATCGTCCTCTTCAAAACCGACTGGCTCTCGCCGCTGATCAACCTCTTCTGGCTGGCGATCGCGCTGCTCGGCTGCTGGTGCGTCGGCCGCCCCTACAAGGTCGGCCCGGCGACGCTGATCGCGGGCGCGATCATCCTCGACTCGGGGGTGATGATCGAAACCCAGCCCGGGGAAGCGCGCAACGACATCATGGGGCTGGCCTTCCTGATCGCCTTCGCCGCCTTCCTGATCAACGGCCACCAACGGCGGGCGCCGAGCGCCGGGTCGGCGGTGCAGGACGCGCCGGACCGCGACGCGCCGCTGCTCGACAAGGGGCCGCTGGTGCTGGCCGGGATCGCCGCCGGGCTGGCGGCGTCGATGAAGACGACGTTCCTCGTCCCGGTGGCGGTGATCGCGATCGGCGTCTTCCTCTTCAGCGGGCGAGGGCGGCGTTGGACGACCTTCTGGATCCTCGGCCTCTCGATGCTGATCAGCGGCGGCTACTGGTACGTGCGGGCGGCGATCAAGTCGGGCGGCAACCCGATCCCGATCACCAAGTTCGGCCCCTTACACCTGCCCGTCCCCGACCAGATGCCGCTCGACCCGCGGCCGCGCTTCGCCGTCGCCCATTACCTCGGCGATCCGACGATCTACCGACACTGGTTCTTCCCCCAGTTGGAGAACGCGCTCGGTCCGCTCTGGCCGCTGATCCTGATCATGGCCGTCGCGGCGGCGGTCTTCATCGTCGTGCGCTCGAAAAACAAGATCCTGCGGGTGATCGCCGCCGCGGCGCTCGTCACCGCGGTCGTCTACGTGTTCACGCCGCTCACCGCGGCGGGACAGGAAGGCAACCCGACCGGCTTCTTCACCAACACCCGTTACCTGATCCCGGGGCTGATCCTGGCGATGGTGATGTTGCCCTTGGCGCGGCCGCTGCGGGCGCCGGACCGGCGCGCCGAGGTGACGCTGATCTTCCTCGGGCTCGTCTACTGGGTCACGGTGCTGACGACGCCGCGGTGGTACACGACCTACATCTTCGGGACGATCTTCCTGACCCTGGCGTTGGTCTGGGTGCCGACCGCGCTCGGGCTGGGGCGCTCGCGTGGGTTGATGTCGCGGCGGGTGGTCGCGGTCGCGGCGGGGGTGGTCGTGATCGCGGCGGTGGTGCTGGGGCGCCGGCAAGAGGTGCAGTACGCCGAGCAGCACTACACGAAGCCGGAACTCTTCCTCGGCGAAGGCGGCCCGCAGCGGGCGTACACCTTCGCCCAGCACCTGCAGCACCAGCGGATCGGGATCGTCGGCGACAGCGAGATCATCTTCGGCCAGTACGGTTTCTTCGGCAATCCGCCGACCAACGAAGTCGAATACATCGGCGTCCCCGGACCACACGGTTCCTACCGCCTGGCGACCTCGTGTCCACAGTTCGTCGAACGGGTCAACGCCGGGGAATACGACTACCTGATCATGTCCCGTGACACCGAGGACTCGAAGGAAAGCGAATACGGCGCCTACTTCTTTCCGGTCTACGAGTGGGTGAAAGACGATCCCGCGGTGCACCTGAAGTTCGCAGAGCCGGAAATCCAACCGCAGCCGGACTACGTCTTCAAGGTCAACGGCCGGCTGTCGGCGCAGTACTGCCCGACGCATGAGCAGGAAGCACACTTCGAAGAAGAAGTCGAACAGGAAGAACTCGAGCGGTCCGCGGCGCAGCGGGAAGAAGAAGAACAGGAAGAAGCCCAGGAAGGGGCCGTGGAACCCGAATAGGGGTGTGTGGGGGGAGGGCCGACCGGTGCGGTCGGCCGACGTTCAGTCGCCGAGCGCGTGGGAGCGGATCAGCTCGGCGGAGCGCTCGGGCTGCTCCCACCAGAACATGTGGCCGACGCCCTCCAGCAGCTCGAGGCGCGCGCCCGGGATCAGCGAGGCGATCAGCTCGCCGTTGGCGACCGGGATCATCCGGTCGGCGGTGCCGTGGATGACCAGCGTCGGCGCGGCGATCTCGGCCAGGCGCGACTGCGCCTCGTGGGCGACGACCGCCTGCAGCTGCAGCTGGACCGTGCCCTGGCGCGCGGGCAGGGCACCGGCCATCGCGGTGAAGTCGGCGTAGTTGGCGTCCTCGGCCCGGAAGCCGGGGGAGAGGTTGAGCTCGTACATCGCCCGGAAGACCGTGTCGAGGTTGCCCGAGGCGAGCGCTTCGAGCAGCACCCGGGCATCGGTCGGGTCGGCGAGCGAGGATCCCTCGCCGCCGGGATAGGTGCAGCCGAGCGTCAGCGAGCGGAGCCGCTCCGGTGCTGCGAGCGCCAGCTCCTGCGCGGTCATGCCGCCCATCGAGATGCCGAGCACGTGCGCCGTCTCGAACCCCGCCGCGTCCATCACCGTGAGCGCGTCGGCGGCGAGGTCGGCGATCGTGAACGGCCCGGCCGCTTCACCTGAGTTCCCGATCCCCCGGTTGTCGAAGACGACGCACTCGAAGTCCGCCTCCAGCCGTGAGAGGAACGGCTCCCCCCACGTGAGGTGCGTCCCACTCATCCCCTGGATCATGAGCAACGGCTCACCCCGCCCACGGCGCTCCCAATACAGCTCGCCCCCTGCGTCCCCCGCCCTCGCCACGCCGCGATCGTATGCGACAGCGGCCCGGTGCGCCACAATGCGCGCCGTTGCCCCCGTAGCTCAGCTGGATAGAGCATCGGACTTCTAATCCGACGGTCGCTGGTTCGAATCCAGCCGGGGGCG
>DASZUH010000269.1:0-8428 GCA_035547715.1 Solirubrobacterales bacterium | reverse complement strand
CGTCTCGTGGCGGCCACAACCTGCCGGGGCCGCCACGAGACGCCCGGGACGCATCTCGGACGGCCGCCCCCACCCGGACGCAGCCCAGAGGCGGCGGCGGCCCGCTACTTGGCGAGGTCGCCGCGCTCGATCAGCTCGATGCGGTAATTGTCGGGATCGCGGACGAAGGCGATGCGGCTGCCGGTGGTGCGGCCGCCGGGGCGGTAGGGGGGCTTCTCGGGCTCGATGCCCTGCGCGGCGAGGGTCGCGAGGGTGCCGTCGAGGTCGCTCACGCCGAGGGCGATGTGGTTGTAGCCGGTGCCGAGGTCGTATTTGCTGACGCCGTGGTTGTAGGTCAGCTCGAGGACCGGGTTGCCGTCGGGGAGGGCCATGAAGACGTTGATCGCCTCGTCGCCGATCGGCATCCGTCGCGTCTCGCTGAAGCCGAGCTTCTCGTAGAACTCGACCGAGCGGTCGATGTCGCCGATCCGGTAGCAGGTGTGGAGGAAGGTGCTTGCCATGGGCGCCAGCTTATCCTCCGGTTTGATGCCGTCCTTCGGTCGCCCCCGTCTCGCCGCCGGCCTGGTCGCTCTCGCCGTTTCGGCCGGCGCCGCGAGCGTCGCCGCCGGCGCCGAAACCGCGCCGGCGCCGATCGAACCGACCGGGAAGACGGTGACGATCTCGGTGCGCGAAATCGCCGGCAGGCTCCGCTTCGTCGGGCCCGCCACGGTCACCGCCGGCGACGAGCTCGAAATCGTCAACCGCACCAACCCCCTGCGCCTCGGCCCGATCACCTTCTCGCTGGTCCGCCGCGGCTACCTGCCGAAGACCAGGCACGCCCAGGCCGTCTGCTTCACCCCCGGCCACATCTGCTGGTCGATCGCCGAATGGCAGGGCGTCCACGGTGAAGGGACGCCGACGGTGAATCCGGCCGAAGCCGGCGAACCGGGCTGGGACACGATGGGGGCGAACGGGATCCCCGGCGACTCCTGGTTCAGCGGCGGCGAACCGGGCGCGAGCTTCGCCCAGGAGGTCACCGCGAGGCCGGGCACGCGCCTCTGGTTCATGGACGCGATCCACCCGTGGCTGCGCGGGACGATCAACGTGGTCGCCCCACGCCAGTAGATGCCCGCCGCCCCCGACGAGGAGCTGCGCCGTCGTTTCCGCGGCGCCCGCCGTGATCCTGACCTGACCGTGCTCGAAGGCTTCCACGCCTTCAAGCACGCGCTGCGATTCGGTGCCGAGATCGAGACCGCCGTCGCCACCGACCCCGCGGAACTGGAGCGACTGGCCGCCGACCTGGCACCGGACCTGGTCGGGCGGATCGGCGTCGGGGTGCGGGAGGTCGACGCGGAGACGCTGGCCGGGCTGGTGCCCCAGGCTCCGCGCACCGGCGTCGTCGCGATCGCCCGCCGCAAGCCGGCCGACCTCGAGGCGGCGCTCGCCGACCCGCGCGAGGTGCCCGTCGTCCTGCTCGAGCACCCGCGCAACATGGGCAACCTCGGGGCCTGCGTGCGGGTCGCGGCGGCCGCCGACGCCGCCGCGCTGCTGACGATCGGCGAGAACGACCCCTGGCACCCCGACGCCGTCCGCGGCGCCGCCGGCCTCCACTACGCGCTGCCCGCCGTGGCGGCGGTGGAGCGGCCGCCGCGCGTCCCCGGACGCCCGCTGCTCGCGCTCGACCCCGAGGGCGACGTCATCGATCCGGCGCAGATCCCGCCCCGCGCCGTCCTCGCCTTCGGCACCGAGCGCCACGGCCTCAGCGACGAACTGCTCGCCGAGGCCGACGGCCGGATCTCACTGCCGATGCGAGACGGAGTCTCCAGCCTGAACCTGGCCACCGCGGTCGCCGCGGTTCTTTACACGTTGGTGCTGCAGCGTCCGCCCGGATAGGTAAAGCTCACTATTGCAACGGTCGATACCTGCGTTGCAGTCAATCGATTCTGGAAAGGAAGCAAAGTGCCCCTCGCAGACATCACCTTCGGCGAACTCCTGCTGCTCGTCGTCGAGATCTTCCTCTTCGTGGTCTGGATCTGGATTCTTTTCACGATCATCACGGACCTCTTCCGCGATCACGAAATGTCCGGCTGGGCGAAGGGGCTGTGGATCCTCTTCCTCGTCTTCATCCCGTATCTGACCGGCCTCGTGTACCTGATCGCACGCGGCTCGGGGATGCGCGAACGGGCGATCAAAGCCCAGACCGACGCCAAAGCGCACTTCGACGAATACGTGCGCGAACAGGCCCATACGTCGCCCGCCGACGAATTGCACAAACTGAACGAACTGCGCGAAAAAGGAGCGCTCAGCCAGGAGGAGTTCGACCAGGCGAAGGCCAAATTGCTCGCCTGAGTTCCATTTCCGAGGGCACGGCGGGGCGCGGAGGGCGTCCCCGCCGCCCTCTACGGCCGCCCGAAAAGTCCTGCAAACAGGCGCGTTATGCAAGCCAGATTGCAAATTATGGGCAACTGGTAGGTGTGGAGGGGCCACTTCGCTAGCCTGCGCGACCGCAGCGGAGTTCCTGTGTTTCGGAATTCACCTGCGAGATCGATGCGGACTCCTTCCACCCCCACCGACCGCCGCGCCCAGCACCGTCGCCGTGCCCTCGGCACCGGCGCCGTCCTGCTGGCGGCCCTCTGCGTCCTGGCGCTGCTGCTCAGCTCGACCGCCCCTGCCGCGAGCCTCGAAGAAAAGCGCGACAACACGCAGTCGAAGCTGAACGAAGTGAAGGCGACCCAAAGCGAACTCGCCGACACGATCGCCGCCGAGAACGCCGAAATCAACGCGATGATCGGCGAAGTCTCGACCCTGCGCCAGGAACAGCAGGCGGTCGAGGCGCAGCTCGTCGCCAAGGAAG
This sequence comes from Solirubrobacterales bacterium, assembly GCA_035547715.1. Classification (GTDB taxonomy): domain Bacteria; phylum Actinomycetota; class Thermoleophilia; order Solirubrobacterales; family 70-9; genus VAYN01. The sequence continues at coordinate 5,595 of DASZUH010000269.1, read as the reverse complement.
AAGAACTCGAAGCGGCGACCACGGCGCTGGCGAAGGAACGCGAACACCTGGTCGAAGTCCGCGCCCAGCTGACCAAGTCGCTGGCCGACCTGCGCGAACGGCTGGTCGCGATCTACGAGGCGGGCTCGCCCGACGTGCTCAACGCGATCATCGAATCCGAAAGCTGGTCGAGCATGGCGGCGCAGACCGAATACCTGAACCGGATCCAGAGCTACGACAACTCGGTCGTCAGCAAGGTGAAGTCGCTGCGCGACGAAGTCCGGGACTCGGTCGGCCGGCTGGCCGCGACGCGGGCGAGGATCGAAAGCGCCCGCGACTCGATCGCGACGACCGAGCGGGAAGTCACCGCCGCCAAGGAAGCCGCCGAGTCGCGCTTCGCCGAACTGAAGAGCGCCCAGGCGCAGCGCCGCGAAACGATGGACGCGCTGGAGTCCAAGGAACAGGCGCTGAGCGACAACCTCGCCTCGATCTCCGAACAGATCGCCACCCGGCACGCCGAAGAAGCGGCGGCCACGGCGGCCGCGGCGGGCGTCGTCACCGAAGCGGCGGCCGAAACCCCGGCGCCGCTCAACTCGGGCGAAGAGACCGGCTTCATCTCCGAATCGGAAGCGAGCGCCTCGGCCTCGGCGCCGGCCCAGGTGCAGGAGGTCGTCGCCGCGGCGAACGCGATCGCCTACACCCCCTATATCTGGGGCGGCGGCCACGGCTCCTTCGAATCCTCCGGCTACGACTGCTCCGGTGCCGTCTCCTACGCGCTGCACGGCGGCGGCCTGCTGGAAAGCCCGCTCGACTCGACCGGGCTCGAGACCTGGGGCGAACCGGGCCCGGGCAAGTGGATCACGGTCTACGCCAACGCCGAACACGCCTGGATGGTGGTCGGCGGCCTCGCCTTCGACACGGTCGGCGGCCCCGGCCCGCGCTGGCACTCCAGCTGGGTCGACTCGCCCGAAGGCTTCATCGCGCGGCACCCCCCGGGCCTCTAGCCACCGCCGCCATATATAGGCTCCCGGCGCCTTGGAACCAATTTCCTATCTCCAGGCGATCATTCTCGGCGCCCTGCAGGGGATCTCGGAGCCGTTCCCGATCTCCAGCCTCGGCCACGCCGTGCTGCTGCCGAGGGTCCTCGGCTGGAACATCCACCAGAACGACGACTACTTCCTCACCTTCCTGGTCGCGACGCACTGCGCGACGGCGCTCGTTCTGTTCCTCTTCTTCCTCGACGACTGGAAGCGGATCTGGTTCGGTTTCGTCCGCTCGGTCAAAGGGCGGGCGACGCCGCGCGACCTCGACGCCCGGCTCGCCTGGGTGATCATCGTCGGCACGATCCCGGCCGGGATCCTCGGCGTCGCGCTCGAGCACAAGCTGCGCACGCTGTTCGCCTCGCCGACCTCGGCGGCGGTCTTCCTCACCATCAACGGCATCCTGCTGCTCGCGGTCGAGCGCTTCCGCCGCCGGCCGCCGCGGCCCGGCGACGGCGAGGGCGACGGCGACGCGCGGATCGCCCAGATGGGGTTCCGCCAGGCGCTCGGGATCGGCGCCGCGCAGGCGCTCGCCCTGATCCCCGGGATCTCGCGCTCCGGTGTGACCATGGGCGGCGGCCTCCTGGCCGGGCTCTCCAACGAGGACGCGGCGCGCTACGCCTTCCTGCTGGCGACGCCGGTGATCGGCGCCGCCGGGGTGCTGAAGCTGCCCGAACTCTTCGGCTCGGCCGGGGACGGCGTGCGCGGCCAGGCCCTGGTCGGCGCGCTCGCCGCCGCGATCACCACCTGGGCCGCGGTCAAGTTCCTGCTCCGCTACTTCGAGACCAGCCGGCTGACCCCGTTCGGCGTGTACTGCATCTGCGCCGGGCTCTTCTGCCTCCTCGTCTTCACCCTTTAGCGCAGGCCACCGCGTCGGCGAACCGCCCGTTTGTGGGATGCGGTTCGATGAATTGGAACGTGTTGATTGCAGCTTTCGCTGTTGGGGTATCCGAGCGCAAGGGTTACCTCTGGGAAAGGAGCATCACCATGGAGTCAGGATCTGTTCCCGGCGCGCGTCCGCCTGTCGGCGAAGAACCGGCGGAGCGGAGTCACGTCGGCTGGTCGCCCGCCGATCCGGGGCCGCTCGGGCTGGCCGGATTCGCGCTGACGACCTTCGTCCTCAGCATGTTCAATACCGGGCTGGTGAGCAAGGCGGGGGAGCCGGTGGTGCTCGGGTTGGCGCTCGCCTACGGCGGCATCGCCCAGTTCGCGGCGGGGATGTGGGAGTTCCGCACCGGCAACACCTTCGGCGCGGTCGCCTTCGCCTCCTACGGGGCCTTCTGGGTCTCCTTCTGGGCGCTCGTCACCTTCTTCGCCGCCGACATCCCGCCCGAACACGCCGGCTCCGCGATCGGCCTGTTCCTGATCGCCTGGGGCATCTTCACCGCCTACATGTTCGTCGCCAGCCTGCGCACGACGGCGGCGGTCGCCCTCGTCTTCATCCTGCTGACGATCACCTTCTTCCTGCTCGGGATCGGCGAAGCGAGCGAATCGAAGGGTACGGTCGAAATCGGTGGCTGGACCGGGATCCTGACCGCGGCGGCCGCCTGGTACGCGTCCTTCGCGGCGGTGGTTAACTCCACCTTCGGCAGGACCGTGATGCCGGTCGTCCCGCTGGGCGACTGACTCGAGAGGAGGATTCGGATGGGACGCGATATCGGCTCCGTAGGTGCCGACTCGAGCCTCGAGCGTGAGCTCGAGGCGATGCTCGAGATCGAGAGGTTCCCGCCGCCGGCGGGGTTCCGCGAGAGGGCGCTGTGGACCGACCCGGCGATCTACGCGGAGGCCGCGGCCGACCCGGTCGCCTGGTGGACCGCCCGCTCGGGGGAGCTGCTCGACTGGGACGTCCCGCCGACCGTCGGCCTGGACGACTCGAATCCGCCCTTCTACCGGTGGTTCCCCGACGGCCGGATCAACGCCTCGGCCCAGTGCCTCGACCGCCACGTCGCCGCCGGTAACGGCGACCGCGTCGCCTACCACTGGCGCGGCGAGGGGGGCGAGCGCCGTGACGTCACCTACGCCGGGCTGCTCGACTCCACGCAGCGCCTCGCCAACGCGCTCAAGGACCTCGGCGTGCGCAAGGGCGACGTGGTCGGCATCTACCTGCCGATGATCCCCGAGGTCGCGGTGGCGATGCTGGCCTGCGCCCGGATCGGCGCGATCCACAACGTCGTCTTCGGCGGCTTCTCGGCCGAGTCGGTCGGGGAGCGGATGGAGTTCTCCGGGGCGAGGGTGCTGATCACCGTCGACGGCGCCCGCCGCAAGGGCCGCACGACGCCGGTCAAGGCGCAGGTCGACGAGCACCTCGGTGACCTGGCGGGCCTCGGGACGATCGTCGTCGTCCGCGCCACCGGGACCCCGTGCCCGATGACCGCGGGCCGCGACGTCTTCTTCGACGAGGTCTGCGCGGCGGCCGACCCCGACTGCCCGGCCGAGCCGATGGAGGCCGAGCACCCGCTCTTCATCCTCTACACCTCGGGCTCGACGGCGAAGCCGAAGGGCATCCTCCACACCACCGGCGGCTACCTCACCGGCGTGGCCACCACCCACCGCTACGTCTTCGACCTGAGGCCCGGGTCCGACGTCTGGTGGTGCGCCGCCGACGTCGGCTGGATCACCGGCCACTCCTACATCGTCTACGGCCCGCTCGCCAACGGGGCGACCAGCGTGATGTGGGAGGGCGCACCCGACCACCCCCACCGGGGGATCTGGTGGGAGCTCGTCCAGGACCACGGGGTGACGATCCTCTACGCCGCCCCGACCGCGATCCGCACCTTCATCAAATGGGGCGCCGACATCCCCGGGAAGTACGACCTCTCGTCGCTGCGCCTGCTGGGCTCGGTCGGCGAGCCGATCAACCCCAAGGCCTGGCTCTGGTACCACCGGGTGATCGGTGGCGGGCGCTGCCCGATCGTCGACACCTGGTGGCAGACCGAGACCGGCGCGATCATGATCACGCCGCTGCCGGGGATCACGGAGACCAAGCCCGGCTCGGCGACGACGCCGTTCCCCGGGGTCTCCGCCTCGGTCGTCGACGAGCGCTCCGGCGGGCCGATCGAGGAGGGCCAGGGACTGCTGGTGCTGGAGCGGCCCTGGCCCTCGATGCTCCGCACCCTCTACCGGGAGGACGAGCGCTTCGTCGAGACCTACTTCTCCCGCTTCGGGCGGGAGCGCTACCTGGTCGGCGACGCGGCGCGCAGGGACGCCGACGGCTACCTCTGGGTGATCGGCCGGATCGACGACGTCGTCAACGTCTCCGGCCACCGCCTCTCCACCGCCGAGGTCGAGTCGGCGATCGTCGCCCACCCGGGCGTCGCCGAGGCGGCGGTGATCGGCCAGTCCGACCCCGACACCGGCCAGGCGATCTGCGCCTTCGTCACCCTGCGGGGAGGCACGGAGCCCTCCGCCGAGGTCGAGGCGGGGATCCGCGAGACGGTCGCCACGCGGATCGGCAAATTCGCCCGACCGAAGAGGATCGTCTGGGCCGATGACCTGCCGAAGACCCGCTCGGGCAAGATCATGCGCCGCCTCCTGCGCGACATCGCCGAGGGCCGGGCGCTGGGGGACGTGACGACGCTGCGCGACCCCGACGTGATGCGGGAGCTGGAGGCTAAGATCGCGGAGGAAACCGACGACGAAAGCTAGCCAGCGCCCTTGTCGCAGCGCCGCCGCCGATGCAGATAATCAGTCGCACCGTCTCGATCCTCGAGGAGGTGGCACGGCGGCCCGACGGTGGGGGGCTCGTCGAGATCGCCAACGCCACCTCTTTGCCGGCGGCGACCTGCCATCGACTGCTGGCGGCGCTTGCCGAAGACGACCTCGTCCAACGCGACCCGCTCACCCGCCGCTACAGCGTCGGCACAGGGCTGGTGCAGCTGGCCGGGATGGTGACCCAGATCGGTCGCGGCGCCTCGATCGAAGCGGGGATGACGGCGCTGCGCGACCGCTGGCGTGAGTGCTTCTTCCTCGCCTCGGTGGTCGACGACGCGATCATCTGCGTGCGCTCGCTACCGACCATCGACCCGAATCGGATGACGGTGACGGTGCCCCTCGGCCAGCCGATGGCGCCCAACGTGGCCGGATCAGGGAAGGCGATCCTCGCCCACGTCTCGCCCGCACAGCGGGAGCGCCTGGTCGCCGCGGGCGGTGGCATGGCGCGGCTGACCGACAACTCGATCGTCGACGAGGAGGACTTCGAGTCGGAGATGGTGCGGATCCGCGAGCGCGGCTACGCGATCTGCGACGAGGAGTCGGAGATCGGGGCGGCGACGATCGCCGTGCCCATCGTCCTGCCCGAGGGAGAGGTGCGGAGCGCGCTGGCGGCGATCGGGCCGCGCGACCGAATCATCGCCCTGGCCGGCGAAGGTCTGATCGAGGACATGCAGCGCACCGCGGAAGTGATCGCGGGCCTCGAGCAGGGAACGATCGTCGACGCCCTGGTGCCGGGGCTTTAAACGGTCGGTTGCGGAGGGCGGGGCCGGGGAGGGACGGGGCCGGTTCGGGCTGCCGCCCGAAGGAGCAAGGGACGCGGCCGTCCCGGCCACGGCCCTGGCAGGCTGTGGCCGTGGCCGGGACG
>DASZUH010000268.1:0-20646 GCA_035547715.1 Solirubrobacterales bacterium | reverse complement strand
CAGCGCCCGCGCGACGCGCTGACCAAACGCATGCAGGGTCGCGTCGAGCGCGAGCTCGCCGACTCCGACGTCGCCCTCTTCGTCGTCAACGGCGAGGAGGGGATCGGCCCGGGCGACCGCTTCATCGCCCGCCTGCTGGCCGGCGCCCGCAGCGACATCCCGGTCATCTGCGCGGTCAACAAGACCGACAAGCTCGGCCGCGGCGCCACCGTCGAGGTGCTCTCCGAGGCGGCCGAGCTGGAGGGCGTCGACGAGGTCTTCCCGGTCAGCGCCCGCTCCGGCGCCGGGCTCGGCGACCTGCTCCACCGGCTCGGTGAGCTGGTCCCCGAGGGCCCCTACATGTATCCGCCCGAGGACTCCTCCGACCAGTCCTCGGAGCTGCTGCTCGCCGAGCTGATCCGCGAGCAGGTGCTGAACCGGACGCGGCAGGAGATCCCGCACTCGGTCGAGGTCTCGGTGCTCGAGGTCGGCGAGCCGCGCGCGGCCGACGGCCTCGTCACCGTCAGCGCCGAGATCTGGGCGGAGACGGAGTCGCAGAAGGGGATCCTGATCGGTCGCGGCGGCGCCAAGATCGGCGAGATCGGCACCGCCGCCCGGCGCTCGCTCGAGCGTGAGCTCGAGTGCCAGGTCCACCTCGACCTCCAGGTCCGCGTGCGGCGCAACTGGCGCCGCGACGAGGACATGCTCGACCGCCTCGGCATCGAGTAGCGCGCCGCGCCCTCTACGATCCCTCTTCATGTTGGACGAGATCTCCTTCGACGAGCGCGGGCTGGTGCCGTGCGTGGTCCAGGACGAGGCGAGCGCCGAGGTCCTGATGCTCGCCTACGCGAACCGAAAAGCGCTGGAACTGACGCTCGAGACGGGGGAGATGCACTTCTTCAGCCGCTCCCGCGACGAGATCTGGCGCAAAGGCGAAACGTCGGGGGCGACGATGGCGGTGAGGCATCTCCGCTACGACTGCGACGGCGACGCGGTGCTGGCGATCGTCGCGGCGGCCGGGCCCGCCTGTCACACCGGCGAACGGACCTGCTTCTACCGGGCGCTCGGGGGCGAGCCGCGCCGCGCCGTCCACGAGGCGCTGCCGGCGCTGGAGCGCACGCTCGCGAGCCGCGCCGCCGAGCGCCCCGCGGGCAGCTACACCGTCCAGCTTCTCGACGACCCGAGGCTGGTCGGCGAAAAGGTCGAGGAGGAGGCCGAGGAGGTCGTCCGCGCCGCCCGCGAGGAGACCGACGAGCGGGTCGCCGAAGAGGCCGCCGACGTGCTCTACCACCTGTGGGTGCTGTTGGCCGCGCGCGGGGTCTCGCCCGCCGCCGTCTTCGAGGTGCTGAATGCCCGTAGCCGCTGAGTCCGACCTGCGCCTCGAGCCGACGCTCGAGGAGGCCCGCGAGCTCGCCCGCGCGGGCAACGTGGTGCCGGTCCGCGCCCGCTTCGTCGAGGACACCGAGACCCCCGTCTCGGCCTTCCTGAAACTGCGCGCCGGCGAGCCCGAGGGGGCGCCCTGCTTCCTGCTCGAGTCGGCCGAGCAGGGCCAGGTCGGCCGTTACTCGTTCGTCGGCCTGCGCCCGCGCGCGGTGCTGCGCTGGTCGGGTGGGGAGCTCGCCGAATGGAGCGGCCGCGCCGCCACCCTCGGCGGCGAGCCGACGAGGGTCGAGCCGGTCGCCGACCCCTACGGCGCCGTCGCCGAGCGCTTCGCCCGCTACCGGCCCGCCCCGGTCGCCGACCTGCCGCCCTTCACCGGCGGCGCCGTCGGCTTCTTCGGCTACGACCTCGTCCGCACGGTCGAGCCGCTCGGCGAGCCGAATCCCGACGAGCTCGGCCTCCCGGACATGGCCCTGATGGTCACCGACGCGATGCTCGTCTTCGACCACCTCCGCCACGAGCTGACGATCCTCGCCTGCGTCTTCACCGACGGCGAGGACGGCCTCGAGGCCGAATACGCCCGCGCCGCGGCGACGATCGCCGAGATGCGGGAGCGCCTCCGCGGTGCCGTCCCGCAACCCGCGGCGGCCGGCGTCGTCCGGGCGCCCGAGTTCACCTCCAACTTCGAGCGCGAGGAGTTCGAAGCCGCGGTCAGCCGGATCGTCGAGTACGTCCGCGCCGGCGACGCCTTCCAGGTGGTCCCCTCGCAGCGCTTCAGCGCCGACGCGCCGGTCGAGGCCTTCTCGCTCTACCGCGGCCTGCGCGCGGTCAACCCCTCGCCGTACATGTATTACCTCGAGTTCGGCGACTTCCAGATCGCCGGCGCCTCGCCCGAGCCCTTGGTCAGGGTCCACGACGGGATCGTCGAGACGCGCCCGATCGCCGGCACCTCGCCGCGGGGCAGGTCGGCCGAGGAGGACCGCCGCCTCGCCGAGCGGCTGATCAACGACCCGAAGGAGCGCGCCGAGCACGTGATGCTGGTCGACCTCGGCCGCAACGACCTCGGCCGCGTCTGCGAGTACGGCACCGTCACCGTCGACGAGCTGATGGTGATCGAGACCTACTCGCACGTCCTCCACATCGTGTCCCAGGTGTCAGGGAAGCTGCGCGAGGACGTGACGGCGATGGACGTCCTCCGCTCGGCGCTCCCGGCCGGCACGCTCTCCGGCGCCCCCAAGGTGCGGGCGATGCAGATCATCGACGAGCTCGAGCCGGTCAAGCGCTGCTCCTACGGCGGCGCGATCGGCTACCTCAGCTGGAACGGCGACCTCGACACCGCGATCCACATCCGCACCGTCGTGGTCAAGGACGGTCGCATGCACGTGCAGGCGGGCGGCGGCACCGTGGTCGACGCGAAGCCGAACTACGAGTGGAACGAGTCGGTGAACAAGGCGCGCGCGGTCTTCCGCGCGGTCGAGGTCGCCTGCGCCCAGCCGGACTGGGCCTAGGAACCCGGGCCGGGAAAGCAGACAGACATGCGCGTCCTCGTGATCGACAACTACGACTCCTTCACCTACAACCTGGTCCAGTACCTGGGCGAGCTCGGCGGCGAGGTCGAGGTCGTGCGCAACGACAAGGCCGCGGTCGCGGAGCTGCTGGAGCGCGGTGCCGAGCGCCTCGTCGTCTCGCCCGGACCCTGCACGCCGGCGGAGGCGGGGATCTCCGGCGCGGCGATCCGCGCCTTCGCCGAGGCCCGCGTCCCGGTGCTCGGCGTCTGCCTCGGCCACCAGGCGCTGGTCGAGGTCTTCGGCGGCAAGGTCGTCCAGGGCGAGCCGGTCCACGGCAAGGACGCCGAGGTCGAGCACGACGGCAAGACGATCTTCGCCGGCCTGCCGACCCCGATGGTCGCCGGCCGCTATCACTCGCTGATCGCCGATCCCGACCTCCCCGACGAGCTCGAACTGACCGCCCACCTCGGCGGCGTCGTGATGGGCGCCCGCCACCGCGAGCTGCCCGCCGAGGGCGTCCAGTTCCACCCCGAGTCGGTGCTGACCCCGCACGGCAGGCACCTGCTGGCGAACTTCCTCGAGGGGGGCGCGTCCGATGCCCAATGACATCGTCAGCCGCGCGATCGACGCGGTCTGCGCGGGTGAGAACCTCACCGCCGACCACGCCTCGACGGTCCTCAGCGAGATCATGGAGGGGCGGACCGAGCCGATCCAGACCGGGGCCTTCCTGATCGCGCTGCGGGCGAAGGGCGAGACCGTCTCCGAGCTGGTCGGCCTGGCGCGGACGATGCGCTCGCTCGCCACGCCCGTCCACTCGAACCGGCCCGACCTGGTCGACACCGCGGGCACCGGCGGCGGGCCCTCGACCTTCAACGTCTCGACCACCGCCGCGCTCGTCGCCGCCGGGGCGGGCTGCGCGGTCGCCAAGCACGGCAACCGCTCCTCGACCTCGAAGTCCGGCTCCGCCGACGTGCTCGAAGCGCTCGGCGTCGACCTCACGATCGGCCCCGAGGCGGTCGGCCGTTGCATCGACGAGGTCGGCTTCGGCTTCCTCTTCGCCCAGATGCACCACTCGGCGATGGCCCACGTCGGCCCCGCCCGCGCCGGCCTCGGCGTCCGCACCGTCTTCAACTTCCTCGGCCCGCTGACCAACCCGGCGGGCGCCACCCGTCAGTTGGTCGGCGTCGCCGACCGCTTCTATCAGGAGACCATCGCCGAGGCGCTGATCGGGCTCGGCACCGAGCGCGCGCTCGTGGTCAGCGCCGAGGACGGCGTCGACGAGCTCGCCCTGTCGGCGCCGACGCGGGTGATCGAGGTCTTCGACGGGCGCACCGCCGAGTGGTACGTCGAGCCGGGTCGGTACGGCCTCGCGCCGCTCGAGCTGGGCCAGATCGCGGGCGGGACGCCGGCGGAGAACGCCGCCGCGACGCGCGCGATCCTCGCCGGCGAGAGCGGCCCCCGGCGCGACATCGTGCTCCTCAACGCCGCCGCCGCGATCTACGTCGGCGGGCTCGCCGCCGACCTCGAGGAGGGGGTCGGGAAGGCCGCCGCGGCGATCGACTCGGGAGCGGCCGCAACCGTGCTCGAGGAGCTGATCGCGGCAACGGTCGCCGCCGCCGGCTAATCTCTCTTCGTTCAGTGGGAATCATCGACCAGTTGATCGACGGAGCTCGGGAGGGAGTGGAGGCGCGCAGGCGCGAAACCCCGCAGGCCGAGCTCGAAGCGCAATTATCCGGCCGTGGCCGCGATCGCCCCTTCCAGGAGGCGCTGACGCGGCCTGGGCTGTCGGTGATCGCCGAGTTCAAGCGCCGCTCGCCGAGCGCCGGCGACATCCGCCCCGATGCCGACATCGCCGCCCAGGTGGCGGCCTACGAGCGCGGCGGCGCGGCGGCCCTCTCGGTGCTGACCGACTTCCCGCACTTCGGCGGCTCGCTCGACGACCTGCGCGCGGCCCGCGCCGCGGCGACCCTGCCGATCATCCGCAAGGACTTCATTGTCGACCCCTACCAGCTCTACGAGGCGGCGGTCCACGGCGCCGACGCGGTGCTGCTGATCGTCCGCGCGCTCGACGATCGCGATCTCGCGGCGCTCTACGAGGAGGCGCGGGCGCTCGACCTCGACTGCCTGGTCGAGGTCCACGACGCCGCGGAGCTCGAGCGCGCGCTCGAGGTCGACGTCGAGGTGATCGGCATCAACAACCGCGACCTCGACGAGCAGCGGGTCGACATCCAGACCACCTTCGAGCTGATGCCCGACGTCCCGGCGGGGAAGACCGTCGTCGCCGAGAGCGGCATCTCCGGGCGCGAGGAGCTGGCCGAGCTGGAGCGGGTCGGCGTCGACGCGGTGCTGATCGGCGGCGCCCTGATGACCGCCGCGAACCCGGAGCTGAAGACGCGTGAACTGACCGGCCTCGACGAGACGCGCGAACACCAGTACTAGCGCGCGTCTCCCGTGGTGACCGTCTTTAGAAAACTTTTCGACTCGCTTTAGTGTCGCGTCAACGCTTCAAGGCATCCTGTCCATATGGATGAGAACAAGGACAACCAGGAGAAGAAGGGCCTTTTCCGCTCCTCGTTCGGCTCGGCACTGCTGGGAGGAGCCGTCGTCGCCGTGATCGGCGCGATCCTGCTCCTGACCGGCGCGGTCAAGTCGAGCGGCGGCGGGACGACGACGATCGAGCAGACGAGCTCCGCGCCGATCGTCTCCAAGTCCTCCGAAGAAGGCAGCGGCGGCAACACCGTCGACCAGATCTACAAGGCCGACGGCAACGGCGTCGCCTTCATCGAATCCTCGATCCCGGCCGAAGAATCGGCGGAAGCCTTCAACCCGTTCGGCGAATCCGAAGCGCAGGGCGGCGGCACCGCGACCGGCTCGGGGATCGTGATCGACTCCAAGGGCCACATCCTCACCAACAACCACGTGATCGAAGGCGCCGACAAGATCGAGGTCAAACTCGGCGAATCGGACAAGGAGTACACCGCCGAAGTGGTCGGCACCGACCCGGCCTCCGACCTCGCCCTGCTGAAGGTCGAAGCGCCGGCGAGCGAACTGACGCCGCTGACCCTGGGCGACTCCTCGAAGATGGAAGTCGGCGACCCGGTGGTCGCGATCGGCAACCCGTTCGGGCTCGACCGGACCGTGACCAGCGGCATCGTCTCGGCGCTGCAGCGCCAGATCCAGGCGCCCAACGGCTTCTCGATCGACAACGTGATCCAGACCGACGCGGCGATCAATCCCGGCAACTCGGGCGGCCCGCTGATCAACGCGGCGGGCGAAGTGATCGGCATCAACTCGCAGATCGAGACCGGCGGCAACGGCGCCGACGGCAACGTCGGCATCGGCTTCGCGATCCCGATCAACACCGCCAAGGAAGTGATCTCCGAACTCGAAACCAAAGGCACCGTCGAACACGCCTACCTCGGCATCAAGGGCGGCACGATCACCCCGCAGCTGGCCGAAGTCGTCAACCTGCCGACCAAGGAAGGCGTCCTCATCGCCTCGGTCGAACCGGGCGGCCCGGCGGCCAAGGCCGGCCTCAAGGGCGGCTCCACCGAAGCGACCATCGACGGGTCCAGCGTCACGCTCGGCGGCGACGTGATCACCGAAGCCGACGGCAAGAAGATCACGAACATGGAACAGATCATCGAACTCGTCAACGAAAAGAAACCCGGCGACGAAGTCACGATCAAGTACCTGCGTGACGGTAAGGAAAAGACTGCGACCGTGAAGCTGGGGACGCGCCCGGCGAAGGTCGAAGAAGCCTCGCCGCAAGGCTGAGGGAAGCACACCGCCGCCCGGGGGGAGTCCGGCCCCCCGGGCGGTCTTTTCATTCCCGTAATCTGGGGTCCATGCGGGTCAAGTTCTGCGGGATCACCAACCTGGACGACGCCGCCGAGGCGGTGCGCCTCGGCGCCTGGGCGATCGGCCTGATCCATTGGGATCCGTCGCCGCGCGACGTCGACCCGGCCACCGCGGCCGCGATCGCCGCCGCCTTCCGCCGCAAGTGCGAGATCGTCGGGGTCTTCGTCAACCCGACCCTGGCCGAGGTGACCCGCGCGGTCGAGGACGAGCAGCTCTCGATGGTCCAGCTGAACGGCGAGGAGGGGGCCTCCTTCTGCGCCGAGGTGGCGCGCCGGGCGGGCGTCAAGGTGATCAAGGCCATCCACGTCGCCTCCGCCGCCGACGTCCACGCCGCCGACGCCTACCGCGGCGTCGACTTCCACCTCTTCGATCGGCGGGCCGGGAACCTGCCGGGCGGCACCGGCGAGAGCTTCGACTGGGAGCTCCTGCGCGGGCACCGCTCCGACGTCCCGGCGATCCTCGCCGGCGGCCTGAAGCCCGAGAACGTCGCCGCGGCGGTGGAGATCGCCCGGCCCTACGCGGTCGACGTCGCCAGCGGCGTCGAGGCCGAGCCGGGCCGCAAGGACCACGCCAAGATGGCGGCCTTCTACGAGGCCGCGAACTCGGTCGGCGCCGCCACCCGATGAGCGCCATCCAGGAACGCTTCGGCCCTTACGGGGGCCGCTACGTGCCCGAGACCTTGATCGCGGCGCTCGACGAGCTGACCGCGGCCTGGGAAGAGGCGCGCGACGACCCGGCCTTCAACGCGCGCCAGGACGCCCTGCGGCGCGACTTCATCGGCCGGCCGACGCCGCTTTACCTGGCCCACCGGCTCTCCGAGCGGGTCGGCTCGCGGGTGTACCTGAAGCGCGAGGACCTCGCCCACACCGGCGCCCACAAGATCAACAACGCGCTCGGGCAGACCCTGCTCGCCGAGCGGATGGGCAAGCGGCGGATCATCGCCGAGACCGGGGCGGGCCAGCACGGCGTCGCCACGGCGACGGCGTGCGCGCTGCTCGGCCTCGAGTGCATCGTCTACATGGGCACCGAGGACATCCGCCGCCAGGCGCCGAACGTCGAGCGGATGAAGCTGCTCGGCGCCGAGGTGGCGCCGGTCGCATCTGGGGCGCGCACCCTCAAGGAGGCGGTCTCGGCGGCGATCCGCGACTGGGTCGCCAACGTCGAGACCACCCACTACGTGATCGGCTCGGCGGTCGGGCCGGCGCCCTACCCCTCGCTGGTGCGGGACCTGCAGCGGGTGATCGGCGAGGAGGCGCGGGCGCAGGCGCTCGCGGCCGAGGGCGCGTTGCCGCGGCGGGTGATCGCCTGCGTCGGCGGCGGCTCCAACGCGATCGGCATCTTCTCCCCGTTCATCGACGACGCCGAGGTGGCGCTGGTCGGGGTCGAGCCCGCCGGCGAGGGCATCGCCACCGGGCGCCACGGCGCCTCGCTCGGCGCCGGGCAGACCGGCGTCCTGCACGGTTCGCTCTCGGCGGTCCTCTCCGACGAGGACGGCCAGATCCTCGAGGCCCACTCGGTCTCGGCCGGGCTCGACTACCCGGGCTCGGGGCCCGAGCACGCCTACCTGCGCGACACCGGCCGCGCCTCCTACTTCTCGATCGAGGACAAGGGCGCGCTGGGGGCGCTCGGGGAGCTCGCCCGGCTGGAGGGGATCATCCCCGCGCTCGAGTCCTCCCACGCGATCGCCTGGCTGCTCGAGAACCCGCTCGAGGGCGAGGGCTTCGACGTCCTCTGCCTCTCCGGGCGCGGCGACAAGGACCTCGCCGAGTACGTGAAGAGGACCACCGAATGAGCGCCGCCGGGCGGGTCGCGGGGGAGGAGCGGATCCGCGCCGTCTTCGCCGCCGCCAAGGACGAAGGCCGCGCCGCCTTGATGCCGTACCTGATGGCGGGCTTCCCGGACCGCGACTCCGGGCTGGCGGTCGCCCGGGCCTACGTCGACGCGGGCGCCGACCTGGTCGAGCTCGGGGTGCCCTTCTCGGACCCGCTCGCCGACGGTCCCACGGTCCACTCGGCGGCGACCCGGGCGCTCGCCGAGGGCGCCACCCTGCGGACCGCCTTCGAGACCTGCGAGGCGATCGCCGACCAGGTCCCGGTGGTCCTGATGGTCTACGTGAACATGGTGCTGGCGCACGGCGGCGCGGTCGAGTTCGCGCGCCTGGCCCGCGCGGCCGGGGCGGCGGGCGTGATCGTCCCCGACCTGCCGCTGGGCCAGGACGAGTCGATCCGCGATGCCTTCGCCGGGGCCGGGATCGCGATGGTGCCGCTGGTCGCGCCGACGACGCCCGACGCGCGCCGCAGGCAGATCTGCGACGTCGCCCGCGGTTTCATCTACCTCGTCTCCACCGTCGGCACGACCGGGGAGCGCGGCGAGCTGCCCGCGGAGCTCGCCGACCTGGTCGCCGCGACCAAGGCCGACGCGGGGGAGACCCCGGTCGCGGTGGGCTTCGGGATCGCCACCCCGGCGCAGGCCGCGACGGTCGGCGAGGTCGCCGACGGCGTGATCATCGGCAGTCGCCTGGTCCGCGCCGCGGGCGAAGGCGCTACCCCGGCCGAGTCCGCCGACGCGGTCGCCTCGTTCCTCGCCGAGACGCGCGTCTCCCTGGCCGGATAGGATGCGCGCATGTTCTTGGCCGTCTGGACTTTCCTGTCGCTCGCGATCACGATGTTCATCTACGCCTGGCTCGGCCAGGGTGGTGCCGTCTCCGGCCTGATCTTCTTCGGGGTGATGCTGATCGGCGTCATCGCGAAAATGGTCCTCGGCGGACTGAACCCCGCCGGTCCCGAGCGCCCGCGCGCCTGAGCGCGGCCTCCGCCTGGATAGTTGATTCCACGGTCCGGGCGTCGCGCCGGGCAGGCCGGGCCGATGACGCCTACCGGACTTTGACCCCACCATGGTGGGGTCAAAGTCCGGTAGGCGGATCTGCGCGATGAGGAGGTCGGGAGGGACCGTGACGTCCCATGGGTCTTCGTCATGGAACGCGCACGTCCCTCCGACCTCGCCCCGCACCCTCGCCCCGCACCCTCGGCCGCGTCCCTCAGGGCTCCGGCGCCGGCCTGCGGCGGTGCCGTCCGTGGAATCAACCACCTAGGCGCGGACCGCGACCACCTGCAGGTACTCCGGTTCGAGCACCAGGGCGCGCGCGTCGCCGCGCACGTCCTCGAGGTAGTCGCGGAGGTCGGCCTCCAGCGCCGGGGCGCCCTCGGGACCGGCCTGCGCGAAGGCGGCCCGCATCGGGCCGAAGTAGGTGCGGAAGAAGTCCAGGTAGTGGTCGGGGGAGCGGAACGCCTGGCGGTTGGCGCGGCGCTCGGTCCGCAGCCCGGCGACCCCGTCGCCGAAGAGCTCGCGCACGTGCTCCTCGTCACCCCAGAGGACCGCCGGCCGGGTGCCCGGCGGCGGCCCGCCGGTGTGCTTGACGAGGATCGCGAAGAAGTCGGAGAGGCTGCCCTCGGGGACCCAGTTGGCCATCCCGATCCGGCCGCCCGGCCTGACCACGCGGAGCAGCTCCGCCGCCGTCTTCTCCTGGTCGGGCGCGAACATCGCGCCGAAGATCGACATCGCGACGTCGAAGCTGCCGTCCGCGAAGGGGAGCGCCTGGGCGTCGCCCTCGACGAAGTCGATCTCGAGCCGCTCGGCGGCGGCCCGTTCGCGCCCCCGCTCGAGCAGCGCCGGGACGAAGTCGCAGCCGACCGTGTTGCCCCAGGCCCGGCGGGCCGCCGCGATCGCCCCGTTGCCGCTGCCGCAGGCGACGTCGAGGACGCGTTCGTCGGGCAGGATCTCCAGCGCTTCGACCAGGTTCTCGGCGGGGTTGACGACCAGCGAGGCGACCATCGAGAAGTCGCCCTCGGACCAGGTTTTGCGCTGGGCGGCGGTCGCGGCGGCGTGGTCAGGGTCGGCGGCCATCGATCCCTAAGCTAACCCGGATGCGCATCGGAGTGTTGACCGGAGGTGGCGACTGCCCGGGCCTGAACGCGGTGATCCGCGCCGTGGTCCGCAAGGGCGTGGGCGTCCAGGGTCACGAGTTCGTCGGCTATCGCGACGGCTGGCGGGGGCCGCTGGAGAACGACCACCGGCCGCTCGGCGTGCCCGAGGTGCGCGGCATCCTGCCGCGCGGCGGCACGATCCTCGGCTCCTCCCGGACCAACCCGTTCGCGGTCGACGGCGGGCCGGAGAAGATCGCCGCCAACCTCGAGGCCGCCGGGGTCGACGGGCTGATCGCGATCGGCGGCGAGGACACGCTCGGCGCCGCCTCGCGCCTGCACGGCGAGCACGGCCTGAACGTCGTCGGCGTGCCGAAGACGATCGACAACGACCTCTCGGCGACCGACTACACCTTCGGCTTCGACACCGCGGTCAACATCGCGATGGAGGCGATCGACCGCCTCCACACTACGGCGGACAGCCACCACCGGGTCCTGATCGCCGAGGTGATGGGGCGCCATGCCGGCTGGATCGCGGTCCACGCCGGGCTGGCGGGCGGCGCCAACGCGATCCTGGTCCCGGAGCACGAGTTCGACGTCGACGCGGTCTGCGAGCTGGTCGGCCGCCGCTTCGCCAGTCACTTCGCGCCGATCATCGTCGTCGCCGAGGGGGCCCGGCCGATCGGCGGCCTGCCCGAGGAAAAAGACGCGAAAAAGGACTCCTTCGGCCACGTGCGGCTCGGCGGGGTCGGGCACTGGCTGGAGACCGAGATCGAGCGGCGCACCGGCAAAGAGACGCGGGCGACGGTGCTCGGGCACGTCCAGCGCGGCGGCACGCCGACGGCCTTCGACCGCGTCCTCGCGACCCGCTTCGGCCTGCACGCGATCGACGCCGTCAACGAGGGTCGCTGGGGGACGATGGCGGCGCTGCGCGGCACCGACATCGAGCTCGTCGAGCTGACCGAGGCGACCGCCGAGCTGAAGACCGTGCCGGAGTCGCTCTATGCGGAGTCCGAGGTCTTCTTCGGCTGAGCGCGCCCTGGCGGTCCTCGCGGCGCTCGGGCTGGGCGTCGCGATCGCCGGTTGCGGGGGCGGCGACTCCGCGGGCGCGACGGTGAGCGTCTACGTCGCGGCGCCGCTCTGCGCGGCGGCCAAGGCGGAGCTCGCCGCGCACGGCGCGGCCGCCGGGAACTTCCGGATCGCGGCCCGCTGCCTGGCGCCGAGCGGGCGGGCCGGGGCAGGGGTCGACCTGGCCACCGACGGCTCGAACTCGCGGCGGGCCACGCAGGACACGAGCGCCGTCGCCACGGTCGAATCGCCCGGCCCCGGCAATGTGTTCACCCGCTCGATCCTCGGTTCCGCGGGCATCCCTCTGGTCACCGCCTCCTCCGGCCGGGGCGGCATGAAACGGGTCATCGAAGCGGTCGAATCCGCCGGCTCCGCGAACGTCCGCGAATCGGTGGCGGAAGCGCTCGAACCGACCTGAGGTCCGGTCGGCGCCCTAGCCGACGAGGTCCCGCAGCGCCCCGTCGATCTGCGGGAACCTGAAGGCGTAGCCCAGCTCCTCGGTCCGCCGCGGCAGCACCCGCTGCCCGCCTTGGGCGACCTTGCCGAACTCCCTGCCGAATTTCAGCTCGACCGCGATCCCCGGGATCGGCAGCACGGCCGGGCGTCCCAGGGCCTTCCCGAGGGCCTTCGACCAGTCCTTGTTGGTCACCGGGTTCGGCGCGGTGCCGTTGACGACGCCGCTCGCGCCCTCGGTGTCGAGCGCCCAGGTGAGGATGCCGAGCTCGTCGGCGAGGTGGATCCACGGCACCCACTGCCTGCCGCCCGCGAGCGGGCCGCCGAGGCCGAGCTTGAAGGGGAGGAGGAGCTCACCGAGGATGCCGCCGCCGGTCTCCATCACCTGCCCCGTGCGCACGATCACCAGCCGCACGCCGGCCGCCTCGACCTCGTGCGCGGCCTTCTCCCACTCGACGCAGACCGAGGCGTCGAAGCCCTCGCCCGGCGCGCTCGTCTCGTCGAGGACCTCGTCGCCGCGATCGCCGTAGTAGCCGACCGCCGACTGGCTGACCATCACCGTCGGTCTCGTCGCCAGGCCCTCGATCGCGCCGACCAGGTTGTGGGTCGCGACCCGGCGCGAGTCCATGATCTTCCGCTTCGCCGCCTCGGTCCAGCGCTGGTCGATCCTCTCGCCGACCAGGTTGACGACGCCCTCGACCCCCGCGAAGGCCTCCGCCGCCGGTCGTTCGAGCGTCGGCTCCCAGGCGTGCCAGGTGATCTGCGGCTGCGCCGCGCGCGCCTTCTCGGGGCTCCGGGTCAGGCCGACGACCTCGTCCCCTCGCTTCAGAAGCTCGCCACAGAGCGCCTTGCCGATCCTGCCGCTCGCGCCCGTGACGAGAACCTTCATCAGGTCATCCCTACCCGCATCAGGTCGTCTCCACCGCGGCGAAGGTCCCGGTCTCTTCGTTCAGCCGGGCGATGCCGGCTCGTTTGGCCTCCTCGATCACCGCCTCGGCGACTTTCGGCGCCACCTCGCGGTTGAAGACGGAGGGGATGATGTAGTCCTCGGCGAGGTCGTCGTCGGCGACGGCGGCGGCGATGCCTTTCGCCGCGGCGAGCTTCATCGCCTCGGTGATCTGCGGTGCGCCCGCGTCGAGGGCGCCGCGGAAGATGCCGGGGAAGGCGAGCACGTTGTTGATCTGGTTCGGGTAGTCGGAGCGGCCGGTGGCCATGATCCGCACGTACGGGGCGGCCTCCTCGGGCATCACCTCGGGCGTCGGGTTGGCCATCGCGAAGACGATCGCGTCGTCGTTCATCTTGGCCAGCGAGTCGGCCTTGATGATCCCGGGGCCGGAGAGGCCGACGAAGAGGTCCATGCCCGCGATCACGTCGTCGGGCTGCCCGTGGATGTGCTCGGGGTTCGAATGCTCCGCGTACCAGCGCTTGGTCGAGTTCATCTCGCCGGAGGCGTAGTCGGCGCGCTCGGTCGAGAGGGCGCCCTGGCGGTCGACGCCGACGATCTGGGTGATGCCGGCGGCGAGCATCATTTTCGTCACCGCGACGCCGGCGGCGCCGAGGCCGACGACGAGGACGCGCAGGTCCTCGATCGGCTTGTCGATGATTTTCAGCGCGTTGAAGAGGGCGGCCATGGTGACGACGGCGGTGCCGTGCTGGTCGTCGTGGAAGACCGGGATGTCGAGCTTCGCCTTCAGCCGCTCCTCGATTTCGAAGCAGCGCGGGGCGGAGATGTCCTCGAGGTTGACCCCGCCGAAGGTCGGCGCCATCAGTTCGACCGCGCGGACGATCTCGTCGGCGTCCTGGGTGTCGAGGCAGATCGGGAAGGCGTCGACGCCGGCGAACTCTTTGAAGAGCATGCACTTGCCCTCCATCACCGGCATCGCCGCCTCGGGGCCGATGTTGCCGAGCCCGAGCACCGCCGAGCCGTCGGAGACGACCGCCACGGTGTTCTTCTTGATCGTGTACTCGAAGGCTTTGCTGCGGTCGGCGTGGATATCAATGCAGACGCGGGCGACGCCGGGCGTGTAGGCCATCGAGAGGTCGTCGCGCGTCTTCACCGGGTACTTGTTGTGGATGTCGATCTTGCCGCCGCGGTGCATCTGCATCGTGCGGTCGACGTAGTCGATGACGCGGGCGCCGCGGGTCGAGCCGATCGCCCGCAGGATCCGCTCCCAGTGGTCCTGGTCGGAGGCGTCGATGGTGAACTCGCGGACCCGTTTGCCCTCGTCGCCGGCGCCCGGCACGAGGTCGACCCCCTGCAGTTGGCCGCCCGCCTCGGCGATCGCGGCGGTGAGTTTCCCGAGCGGCTCGTGGCGCGCGTCGAGCTCGACTCGGATGGTGACGCTGTATTGGGCGCTGACGGGCATGTGCGGAATCGAATCAGATTCCCGCTGCGGGGAGGGTGAGATGCGTCATGCCCTAGGGTGCGCCGAATGTTCAGGCGGCTCATGATCGGAGCTTCCGCCGTCGCGGTGGTCGCCCTCGTCGCGGCGGGATCGGCCGGACCTGCCGCCCGGGCCGAAGAGCCGCCGCCGGCCGCCATCCCCTTCGCGTTCGAGCTGCCGGCGACGAACGGTTACACGGCCACGATCCTCGCCGGGTTCAATTCGACCCTCGACCAAGGTGCGGCGATCTTCACGCTCAGACGGAAGGGGAGCAGCGCCGCCTACACGACCAGATCCGTCACGATCGGCCAGGATTCGGTCGAGGCGCGATTCGGCGCGATGGGGGAAATCGACGTCCACTCGGTCGCCACCGGCGGCACCTCGACCGAACGCTCGGAATGCGGCGGAAAGCCACAGGAATTCACGGCGGGCCGCTGGGAAGGCACGATCCGGTTTCACGGGGAGGGTGGGTTTGCCGCGGTCGAAGCGTCGAGCGCGAAGGCGGTCGTCGCGCCATTCCTCGACCTGCTCTGCTTCGAAGAAGGGAGCGAAGGCATCGGCGCCCATTCGCCCGGTGCCCATCTGCAGGTGAGGCGCCACGACAGTGCCGAAGCTCTCGAACTGAGCGTGCGCAAGAACAGTCGAGTACGACCGACTCAGATCGAGGTCGACGACTCGGAACATCGGGGAGGGCTTGATATCTACCGCAGGGTCGCGGTCGTCGCATCGAGCCACGCCTTCGACTTTGAGATCCCGCCGGGCCTCGCGACCGTCGCGCCACCGAAACCATTCACCGGCTCGCTCTCCCTCGTCCGCCACCCCGGCTCCCGGCCGCACGTCAGCGGAGACCTCAAGGTCAGCCTCCCGGGTCGCGCCGCGGTCCCGATCCTCGGCCCAGGCTCATTGCGCGCAAGTCTCATCCGCGCTGTGCTCAATCCCTCACACCACTTCTAGGCGCGAAGGGGAGAAACCGAGGGGCGTGGAGCCTTGGTGGCTATATGAGCCACCTTCTCTCCACATCCGATGCGCGGATCGCGGTGGTCGCGAGTCGACAGCATGGAGTGGTGACCACTGCGCAACTTCACGAGGCAGGGATCGACAAGTACGGCGTGAGGGGTCGGGTGCGGGCGGGGCGGTTGCATCGGCTGCACCGTGGCGTGTACGCGGTCGGGCACCGCAGTCTCTCGTGGCGGGGACGGTGGTTGGCGGCGGTGCTCGCGGTGGGGGACGGCGCGGTCTTGAGTCACGCGAGCGCGGTCGCGCTCTGGGAGTTCCTGCGGCCCGTTCAAGGGCCGGTGCACGTCACGGTCGACGCCGCGCGCCATCCCAAGCGGCGGCACGGCATCCTCGTGCACCGATCGCGGACGCTCACGGCGCGGGACGTCACCCGTCGTCACGGGATTGCGGTCACGACTCCGGCGCGGACGATCGCGGACGTGCGCGGGACGATCGAGCCGTATCTGTTTCGGCGGGCGCTGCGGCAGGCGGAGCTCGCCGGGCACCGCGTCCCGCACCTCGGCGCGGTGAAGCGCACGCGCTCCGACCTCGAGCTGCTCTTCCTTGCCCTCTGCGAGCGATACGCGCTCCCACGCCCGCTCGTCAACCACCGCGTCCACGGCCACCGCGTCGATTTCTTCTTCCCCGACCACCGCCTCGCGGTGGAGACCGACAGCTGGGACTACCACCGCGGCTCGGTCGCCTTCGAGGACGACCACGCCCGCGACCTGGCGCTGCGCGCCCACCACATCGCCACCCGCCGCTACACCGGCGACCAGCTTGAAGCCGCCTCCGATGCGGTCGCCGCCGACCTGCGCGAAGCATTCGGCCTCGCCTCGTAGAGTGGAGCCGATGTCGGACGCACCCGAGCTCTTCCTGATCGACGGCAACAGCCTCGCCTACCGTGCCTTCTTCGCCCTCCCCGAGTCGATCGGGACCAGCGACGGGCGGCCGACCAACGCGATCTTCGGGCTTGCCTCGATGCTCGTCAAAATCATCGACGAGCACCACCCGCAGGGGGTGATCGTCGCCTGGGACGCCGGCTGGAGCGGCCGCGAGAAGACCTACGACCTCTACAAGGCGCAGCGCAAACCGCGCCCCGACCTCCTGCGCGAGCAATGGCCGCACCTGATGCCGCTGGTCGAAGCCTTCGGCTACACCAACGTCAAGGTCGAGGGCTACGAGGCCGACGACGTGATCGCCTCGCTCGCCAGGCAGGCGCGCGCCGAGGGGATCGAGGTGATGGTCGTCACCGGCGACCGCGACGCCTACCAGCTGGTCGGCGACGGGATCCGGGTGATGAGCACCTCGCGCGGCATCACCGAGACGAAGATCTACGACGCCGCCGCGGTCGAGGAGCGCTACGGGGTGCCGCCGGAGCTGATCACCGACCTGATGGGCCTGCGCGGCGACACCTCCGACAACATCCCCGGCGTCCCCGGGATCGGCGAGAAAACCGCGACCCAGCTGCTGCAGAGGTTCGGCTCGCTCGACAAGGTGCTGGAAAGCGTCGACGAGATCTCCGGCGCCAAACGCAAGGAAAACCTGACGAACCACGCCGACGACGCGCGGATGTCGAGGGAGCTGGCGACGCTGCAGTGCGACATCGAGACCGGCGTCGACCTCGCCGCGGCGCTGGAGACCGAGCCCGACCGCACCGCGCTGCGCGACTTCATGCGCGAGTTCGAGCTCCGCGCCGTGCTCGAGCGCCTCGAAGAAGCGCTCCCCGAGGGCGACGCGGTACCCGGCCGCAAGGTGGAGAGGGAGCTCGAGATCGAGACGGTGGAGGGGACCCCGGCCGACATCGGCGACGCGCCGCGGATCGCCGTGGCGCTCGAGGGCGAGCGCTGGGCCGCCGCCGAAGGCGACCGCATCCTCACCGGCACCGCCTCCCACGATGAGCTCGCCGTCGCGCTCGCCGACAAGCCGCTCGTGGGCCACGACCTGAAGAGCCTCGGCGGCGGCCGCCACGGCCTCCTCGCCGCCGCCGCCCGCGAGGGCGTCGAGCTCGGCCTCGAGCACGACACGATGCTCGCCGCCTACCTGATCGACCCCGCGCGCCGCACCTACGAGCTGACCGAGCTCGCCGCCGACGCCGGGATCGGCATCGCCACGGGCGCCGCCCCCGCCGGCGCCGCCTCCACGGGCGGCGACGGCAAGGACGAGGACGACGGCCAGCTGTCCCTGGCCGACGAGCCCGAGGCGGGCCTCGACCCGGCCGAGGAGGCGCGCCTCGTTGCCGCCCTCGCCGACGACCAGCTGCCGCGGATCCAGGCGCTCGGCCTGGAGCCGCTGATGCGCGAGGTCGAGCTCCCCCTGGTCGCCGTCCTCGCGGCGATGGAACGCGAGGGGCTGAAGCTCGACGCCGGGCGCCTCGCCGAGGTCGGCCACGGCTTCGGCGAGCGGATCGACCAACTGGAGAAGGACATCTACGCGCTCGCCGACGAGGAGTTCACGATCGGCTCGCCGCAGCAGGTCGGCCGCATCCTCTTCGAGAAGCTCGAGCTGACCCGCAAAAGGCGCGGGAAGACCGGCTACTCGACCGACGCCCGCGTCCTCGCCCAGATCCGCGACGAGCACCCGATCGTCGAGAAGATCGAGTCCTGGCGCGAGCTGACCAAGCTGAAGAACACCTACCTCGACTCGCTGCCCGACCTGATCGACCCCGAGACCGGCCGCGTCCACACCACCTTCAACCAGGCGGCGACGACCACCGGCCGCCTCTCCAGCACCAACCCGAACCTGCAGAACATCCCGATCCGCACCGACCTCGGCCGGCCGGTCCGCGCCTGCTTCGTCGCCGCGGAGGGCGCCCGCCTGCTCTCCGCCGACTACAGCCAGGTGGAGCTCCGCGTCCTCGCCCACGTCGCCGACGAGAAAGTCCTGAAGGACGTCTTCCACGCGGGCGAGGACGTCCACGCGGCGACCGCCGCCGAGGTCTTCGAGATCCCGCCCGACGAGGTCGACGTCGGCCAGCGCTCGAAAGCGAAAATGGTCAACTTCGGGATCGTCTACGGGCTGACCGGCTTCGGCCTCGCCGACCGCCTGAACATCCCGCGCAAGGAGGCCGAGGAATTCGTCGCCCGCTATCTCGAACGCTTCCCCGCCGTGCGCCGCTTCCGCGAGGAGGTGGTCGAACGGGCGCAGGAGGAGGGCTACGTGACGACCCTGATGGGACGGCGCCGGCCGATCCCCGAGCTGCGCTCCGGCAACCCGAACACGCGCCGCCTCGGCGAGCGCCTCGCGGTCAACACCGTGATCCAGGGGACCGCCGCCGACATCATCAAGGTGGCGATGGTGCGCTGCTGGGCGCGGCTACGCGAGGAGCGGATGGCGACCCGGCTCGTCCTCCAGATCCACGACGAGCTCCTCTTCGAAGGGCCGCCGGAGGAGATGGACGCGGCGCTCGAGCTGGTGAGGCGGGAGATGACGCTCGCCTACGAGCTCGATCCGCCGCTCGAGGTCGAGGCCGGCGTCGGCACCGACTGGCTGAACGCGAAGTAGGGGTCACCCTTCGCGAACTCCGGCGGCGCGATCCGCAGGTAGTGGTCGAAGGACCAGTGGACGAAGGGCCGCAGGCCCGCCAGCCTGATCAGCGGCCCGAGCAGCCGCGGCGGGATCCGCGGCACGACCTTCTGCACCCGCAGCATCCACCTGAACTTCCACTCGTGCGAGTCGTTGAAGGCGGCGTAGTGCGCGGCCGCTTCCTCGCGGCTCTGGCGCCCGTCGACGACCGCGCGCAGCTCGCGCCCCAGCGCCATGCCGAAGTAGAGCGCGGTGCGGATGCCCTCGGCGGTCAGCGGCAGGCAGTGCCCGGCCGAGTCGCCGGCGAAGAAGACGCCGCGCCCGGTCGCCTGGCGCAGCTTGTGGGGGATCCAGTTGCCCTGGTAGCGGACCCGGTCGCGGTCCAGGTCCTCGGCCAGCAGCTCGGTCGTCTCGCGCACGTGGAACCTGGGGTCGAACGAGCCGACGCCGATCCGCGTCTCCTCGCCCGCCGGGAAGCTCCAGCCGTAGCCCGCCGGGACGTAGCGGCGGTCGATCCAGATCTCGAGGTCGCGGGCGCCGCCCGGCGGGTGCACCTCGAGCCCGCGCGAGAGCGGCGCGTCGGGCGGCTGGTAGCCGGCGGGCCCGGCCAGCACGCGGCGCCAGCCGAGCGCGTCGACGACGAGCGGGGCGGAGACGATGCCGCGGTCGGTCTCGACCCCGATCGCGTCGGCGCCGTTGCGGGCGCCGCCGAGGAGCCCCTCGACCTTGGCGGTCTCGAAACGCGCGTCGCAGCCCTCCCAGAGCAGCGCGCAGAGCCGCCGGTAGTCGAAGGTGGAGAAGGTCCAGGGGAGGGGGAAGCGCGAGTCGCCGTGGGGGGTGTGGACGACGAGCGTGTCGAAGCGCTGCCGCTCCGCCGCCATCAGCCCCAGCTCTTCGAGCCACCGCGTCGGGATCCCGCAGGCGGAGGTCTGGCGCTCGCCGATCTCGTAGCGGTCGACGATCAGCACGTCGGCGCCGGACCCGGCCAGCTGCCGCGCGACCATCAGGCCGGCGAAGCTCGCGCCGCAGATCAGTACGTCGTAGGAGCCTTCGAGCGAGGTCCGCTCGTCGCCTCGTTTGGTCGCTCGGGTGGGCATGGACGCCAGAGTATCGGCGCCGCACGCCCGGACGCGGAGGCCGCCCCGCGAGGCTTCCGGTTGTGAGGAGCGCGAGGCGGCCGGAGCGAGGACGTGGCGGCAATTGATTTCTGCCACAATCCCGAACCCGATGGCAACCGAGACCCTGACCCCTGCGCCCAGCGCCACGCCCGTCGAGGGCTCTGGCGGACTCCTTCTGAACATCGACGGAAAGATCGTCCCGAACTACGCGGCGACGATGGTTTCCTTCGACGAGGGGGACGTCGTCAACGGCAAGGTGGTCCGCATCGACAAAGACGAGGTCCTGGTCGATATCGGCTACAAGGCCGAGGGTGTCATCCCCAGCAACGAGCTCTCGATCCGCAAGTCGGTCAACCCGGCCGAAGAGGTCGAGCTCGGCGAGGAGGTCGACGCCCTGGTCCTCACCAAGGAGGACGCCGAGGGCCGCCTGATCCTCTCCAAGAAGCGCGCCCGC
>DASZUH010000267.1:0-2767 GCA_035547715.1 Solirubrobacterales bacterium | reverse complement strand
CCCACGGAACCCTCACGTCCCGGGCGTCTCGTGGCAAGCGGGCAACCTGCCGGGGCCGCCACGAGACGCCCGGGACGCACCTCGGACGGCCGCCGCGGCCGCGAAGCACGGCTCCGAACCACGCGAGCGGTCGATGGATGGGCTACGGGTAAATCTTCAGTTCGCTGAAGAGGCCGGCGTGGTCGGAGTCCCAGAAACCGTTCGCGGGCTTGCGGCCGGTCACCGATGACTTGACCAGCTTCACCTGCTGGGGGTCGCGGGTCATGATGTGGTCGACCTTGTGGTCGAACTGGGAGGCGGAGCCGCCGTCGGCGACCGGCAGGAGCGCCGTGTCGAGGCAGCAGCCGAGCGGCTGGTAGGTGCTGCGTTCGCGCATGCCGGCCTTGACGAGGGTTTCGTAGGCCTGGCCGTCGCCGGGCTGGACCGCGGTCTTGGTGTCCGAGTTCATGTCGCCGACCAGGATCACCGGCAGCTTGCTCGTCGCCGGGCCGTCGGGCGCGACCAGTTCGGCGGCCTGCCGGGCGCGGATGCTCGGCACGACCGTCTGCGGGTCGAACGATTCGAGGTGGGTGTCGACGAAGCGGAACGGCGTCGAGCCGTTCACGGTCGCGTCGACCGCCGCCCAGCCGCGGGTGACGACGACTTTCGCCCCCGAGATTTCCTCCGAGTAGAGGCTCTTGAAGTGGCCCTTGGTCGGGTGGCTCGTCTTCACTTCGCCGCCGACCTTGGCGAGGATCACGTCGCGCATCGTCAGCCGGCCGTTGATCTCGGCGTTGGCGATCAGCGCGTTGGGCCCGTCGCCGGGCACGCCGTTTTCGTCGGCGGGAGCTTCGAAGTCGAACTCCGGCTGGACGACCGCGGCGCGGTAGCGCTGCCTGCCCACATTCAGCTGTTTTAGTAGTTCGGCGAGGTAGTCGTAGCGGACCGTTTCGGCGTGCGGTTTGGAGCCGCCGAGGAGCGTTTCGAGGCTCGGCGGGCCGGTGCGCCACTCGGCGACCTCCTGCAGCCCGACCAGGTCCGGTTCCTTTTCGAGGATCTCCTTGGCGAGCCCCTTGGCCCGCACGGGGAAGTCGTTGGCGGTGACCTGGCGGAGGATCTCGCCGGTCGCCTCGACGAACTGGCTCACCCCTTTGGCTTCGATCGCCGGCGTCAGGTCGGCGCCCAGATAGATGTTGCGGGTCATCACCTTGACGTCGGTCGGCTTCGGCCTGGCGGCCTTCGGCTTCGCCGTCGCGTGCCCGGCGACGAGCAGCGCCAACGCGCCGAGCGCGGCACCGAGGAGCGCAAGCGCGGCAAGGCGCAGGCGCGGATGGGCGTGGATCAAGTTGTCCTCCAATCTCGACGGCCCTGCCGAGCCGTGTTTGCGAGGCCCCTCCCGCCTCGTTGCCCGCTTCCCAGGCTACATGGAGATTCGTCCAGATCCACCTTGTGACGTCCCGAAAGATCTGCCATACTGCCACTTAGATTTCTTAGTCATATGTAACGAAACCCCTGGAGGGAGCAGCAAAAGTGGCAAAAACGATCGGAATCGACCTGGGAACGACCAATTCCTGCGTCGCCGTTATGGAGGGCGGGGAGCCGACCGTTCTCGAGAACGCCGAGGGTGGTCGCACCACGCCGTCCGTCGTCGCCTTCACCGAGAGCGGTGAGCGGCTGGTCGGGACGGTCGCGAAACGCCAGGCGGTGATGAACCCCGAGAACACGATCTTCTCGATCAAGCGCTTCATGGGCCGCAAGGAGTCCGAAGTGAAAGAGGAGGAGACGATCGTCCCCTACTCGATCGAGGCCGGCCCCAACGGCGACGTCCGCGTCGACGTGCGCGGCAAGCAGTACAGCCCGCCGGAGATCAGCGCGATGATCCTGCAGAAGCTGAAGACCGACGCCGAAGCGAAGCTCGGCGAGCCGGTCGACAGCGCGGTCATCACCGTCCCCGCGTACTTCAACGACGACCAGCGCCAGGCCACGACCGACGCCGGCAAGATCGCCGGCCTCGAGGTCAAGCGCATCATCAACGAGCCGACCGCGGCCGCCCTGGCCTACGGGCTCGACAAAGAGAAAGCCGACCAGACGATCCTCGTCTTCGACCTCGGCGGCGGCACCTTCGACGTGTCGGTGCTGGAAATCGGCGACGGCGTCTTCGAGGTGAAAGCGACCGCCGGTGACAACCACCTCGGCGGCGACAACTGGGACAAAGCGATCGTCGAGTGGCTGGTCGCCGAGTTCAAAAAAGACCAGGGCGTCGACCTGGCGGCCGACAAGAACTCGCTGCAGCGTCTCTACGAGGCGGCGGAGAAGGCGAAGATCGAGCTCTCCTCGACCCAGGAGACGCAGATCAACCTGCCGTTCATCACGGCGGTCGAGGGGCAGCCCAAGCACCTCGACATGAAGCTCAGCCGCTCGAAGCTGAACGAGCTGACCGGCGACCTGCTCGACCGCACGGTCGGGCCGGTGAAACAGGCCCTGTCCGACGCCGACGCGTCGATCGACCACGTCGTCCTGGTCGGCGGCATGACCCGCTCGCCGGCCGTCCGCGACAAGGTCAAGGAGCTGACCGGCAAGGAGCCCCACCAGGGCGTCAACCCGGATGAGGTCGTCGCGATCGGCGCCGGCATCCAGGCGGGCGTGCTGGCCGGCGACGTCAAAGACGTGCTGCTGCTCGACGTCACCCCGCTGACCCTCGGCATCGAGACCAAAGGCGGCGTGATGACGAAGCTGATCGAGCGCAACACGACGATCCCGACCAAAAAGTCGGAGGTCTTCTCGACCG
>DASZUH010000266.1:0-7202 GCA_035547715.1 Solirubrobacterales bacterium | reverse complement strand
CCGTTACCACCGTGACCGGTGGCGCCGTGACAGACGGAGCATTCTTCGGAGAACACTTCTTTGCCTGCCGCCGCGTCGGCCGTGGCACCGCCACCGCCGGCTTCGGCTTCTTCTTCCGATTTGGGTTCGGTTTCTTCCGCCTTTTCGCCTTCTTCGGCAGCTTCTTCCGCGGCTTTGTCTTCCTCACCCGCGTGCGTCCCGCCTTCTTCTTCGGCTTCCAGGCCTTTCGGTTCGGCCATCGTGCCCTTCAGCGAGAACACCCAGAAGTTTTCGCCGTGGGCCGTGGCCGCCAGCGAGTTGCCGCCCGCGTAGAGGGCGATCTTCTCTTCGCCTTCGTATTCGAACGGGGTCACCGTCGTGTTCGCTCCGGCGCCGGTCTGCCAGTGCCAGAGTTCTTTGCCGGTCTTGGCGTCGTAGGCGACCAGGTTGCCGTCGTTCTTGCCGACGAACAGCAGGCCACCGGCGGTCGTCACCGTGCCGGAGTAGCAGGATTCGCCTTTCAGTTCGTTCTGCCAGGCGATCTTGCCGGTGCTCATGTCATACGCGGTGATGAAGCCCGTCGTGTCGAAGCCGGAAGACACGACCGTGTCGGACCCGATGTACGTTTGGCCTTCCTTGTACTTTTCGAGCTTGGGCGGGGTGACCAGCCCGAGCGCGCCGCTCTGCGAGCAGACGAAGTACATGTCTTCTTCAGGGTTGAAGGAGGACGGCGGCCAGTTGTCGCCACCGACCGCGGCATTCGCGACCAGGTTGATCGAGGTCGGGTCGGAGCTCATCGGGGTGAACGCCCTGCTGCCGACGATCTTCGGTTCGGGCTTCTGTGAGGCGACGCCTTCTTCGGTCTTTTCAACCGCTTCCGGGGTGGCTTCGACCGGGCTGAACGGTTCCATCGTCGGCTCCGGCTGGGTCGGCGAGGTTTTTTCGGACGGATCCTGGGGGACCTTGACCTCGGGGATCGGGTACACCGGTTTGCAGTTTTCCTGATCGACGACGTAGGCCCAGCCGGTCTTCTCCGGCTCACCGACGGCTTCGACTTCTTCGCCGTTCATTTCGCCCGTCATCAGGACCGTCGGGCTCGGCGCGTCGTAATCCCAGAGGTCGTGGTGGACCTCCTGGAAGTGGCAGTGGTATTCACCCGTTTCGGCGTTCAGGCCGACGATCGAGGCGGTGAAGAGGTTTTCCCCTTCGCGTTCGCGACCGATCCACGGCGCCGCGTTCGAGGTCGAGAAGAACAGCATCCCGGTCTTCGGATTGACCGTCGGCGTGTTCCAGATCGAGGCGCCGCCGGTTTTGTAGGAGCCGTTGTTCGGCCACGTGTCGCCACCGGTTTCCTTCGGCGACGGCGTCGTGTAGAAGCGCCATTCGAGCTTGCCGGTTTCGGCGTTGAGGGCGGTCAGACGTCCGCGGACGCCGTACTCGCCGCCGGAGCCGCCGACGTAGACCTTGTTTTCGTAGTAGAGCGGGGCACTCGTGATCGAGAAGCCCTGGCCCGGCTTGACCACGTTGGTCGACCATTTGACCTTGCCGGTCGACTGGTCCAGCGCCACCTCGGCGCCGTTCAGCTGCGAGACGAAGACCATGCCGTCGCCGATCGCGACGCCGCGGTTGTCCCAACCGCAGCAGACGACTTCGCCGAGCGGGTCGGGCGGAAGGTGCGGTTCGTAGGTCCAGAGTCGATGACCGTTGCCGGCGTCGATTGCGAAGACGTCATCGGCACCGTCGGCGATGTAGATGGTGCCTTCGTACTCGAGGGCCTGGCCCTCGGCGGAGAACTTCGCGGCGGTGGCGTTCTGACCGATCTTGGTCATCCACTCGCCTTTGAGTTCCTTGACGTTTTCGGTGTTGATTTCGCTCAACGTCGAGAAGCGGTCGTTGGTCGTGCCGCCGCCGTTGGTGATCCAGTTGCCGCCGGCGTGTTCGAAGAGTTCTTCGGACGTGAAGACGGGCGCCGCGGCGATGCCGCCTTCTTCCGAGGTTTCCGCCGATTCGCTGCCTTCAGTGGCCGTCGTCGTGGTGCCGCCACTGCCACCGCAGGCCGCCAGGACGACCGCCGCCGCGAGTGCCAGCAACAGCGTCAGGACCCAGAGCCGGCCGCGGCCGCTCGGCCTACCGATTCCTCTCAACATCTATTTCCACCCTTTCCCAGATATCGGGGGCAGAAGAGACGCGCCCCCATCCAGCTCATCGATGCGACTTCAGGATGTCGGACGCTATCACTTCCAGAACGCTGCAATCAGCGAAATCGAAGTGGCGGAGAGGCGCCTCGATGCCGCCTCAGGGGGGCGAGCCGGCGACGCTTCACCCGGCTTCCCTCGAGCACGCTGGGAACGTACTTGTCGGGGACCCTTCGACCCCGGTGTCGCCGCCTGCGACCGGGTCCCGGAGCGCGATGGAAGAGGGCGATCCCGACCGCCGCCAGGACCGCGCCGATCGCCGCCACGAGCAGCGCCGGGACGCCCAGCAGGCCGAGGGCGACGAGGCCGGCGAGGAACGTCAGGAGAACGGCGGCATAGAGACGGTCTTCGCTACTGCGGTCGTTCATCGTTCCTCGAGCCGAAATTACTCTCGCGAGGAGGAGCTTCCTGCCCGCCCTCGGCGGTGCAAGGAAACTGGCGTGTCGCGGCGGCGCGGCGCTCAGCGGGCGAGCCGCTCGTAGGCGGCCCAGGCGGGCTTGCCGACGAAGCCCTGGCCGAAGAGCCCGGAGCCGTCGCAGAAGTTGCAGGTGCCGGGGGCGTCGGTGAACGAGAACCAGTAGAGCCGCTTCACGCGCCAGCTCGCCGCGTGGGCCTTCAGCAGCCTGAAGGCGCCGCTCAGTTCACGCGCCTGCCCTTGGGGTCCCTTCTCGAACCGGTTGTTGCCGTTGGCCGGTTCGGGCCTGCCCGAGCTCCAGCCCAGCTCGGTCAGCCAGATCGCGCGGCCCGGGTCGCGCGCCTCCTTCAGCGCGGCGCGGACTTCGGCGATTTCGGGCGTCAGTTCCCGGTAGTCGTAGGAGTAGGGATGGAGGGCGACGGCGAGGAACTTGCCGCGCACGCCGGGGGTCGCCCGGTACATCCGTTCGAGGAAGTCGGCGGCGAGGTAGGCGCGCTTGACCACGCCCGGCCTCGGCTTGCCGCGGCCGCCCTTGGGGCGGATGAAGAGGCCGCCGAGGACGATCCGCGCGCCCGGATCGGCGCTGCGCAGGTCGGCGTAGGACTGGACGACGAGCCTGCCGTACTGCGACGGGCTCGGCCGCGCGGCGAAGTATTTGA
This sequence comes from Solirubrobacterales bacterium, assembly GCA_035547715.1. Taxonomy (GTDB): domain Bacteria; phylum Actinomycetota; class Thermoleophilia; order Solirubrobacterales; family 70-9; genus VAYN01. Next base: position 3,954 of record DASZUH010000266.1, on the reverse strand, counting down.
AGTTCGGCTCGTTCCAGATCTGCCAGATCCGGATCGGCCGCGCGGGCAGCAGCGGATTTTCCGCCCAGAAGCTGCCGCCGGGGCCGTAGCGGAAGACCGCGAGGCGGAGGAATTCACGCCAGCCGGCCCGCTGGGTCGCGGTCTGCACGGGCAGGCTGCGCGGCGCTTCGGCGCCGTGGCCGACCCCGTCGTATCCGATCGCCCAGCGCGGCGGCGAGGCGAGGAAGGGAAGGACGGTGAGGCCCGCTTCGGCGGCGGCGCGGACGGTCGGGTCGACCGAGCTCCAGTCGGGCGTCGCGTGGCGGCTCGGCTGCACCGCGGCCCAGTTGACCGACACGCGCAGGCTTTCGACCCCGCCCGCCGCCAGCGTCTGCCCCTCGGCCGGGGTCGGCGCTTCGTTGGCGACGACGCCGAAGAAGCTCGGCGGCAGCGCCGCCGAGGCGCAGGCGGGGGCGAGCAGGGCGAGCAGGGACAGGGCGAGGAGGATCGTGCGCTTCACGGTCCCCTCTGCAACCGGGCAGCCCCGGCAAGGTTTCGCTCAGAGGGCCTGGGCGAGCGCTTCGACGGTGTTGACGGAGAGCGTCCTGGCGCTCGGCTTGGCGCAGGTTTCGAAGGCGACCGGCGCGATCTTGGCGCCGGAGCCGCCGGGGAGCGCGACCCGCAGGCCCGCCGCCATCGTCGGCGCGCACCTGGCCTTGGGGAAGTTCACGGCATCGGCGATCTGCACGATCGCCATCGCCGACCCGTCGGGGCTGAGGACGATCTGCCTCAGCTTGCCCGCGCCGTGGGTCGCCGCGGCGCCGATCCGCCTGCCCTTCAGGTCGACCGCGCTGACGCCGGGGAAGCCGCTCAGCGCGCAGCTCTTGGCGCCGAGGTTGGTGAAGCGGATTTCGTACCCCTGGCCGCCGGCGGTGCCGCCGCCCAGCTGCGGGCCCGCCCAGACGACGAGGTTGGCGGGGGAGCAGGGCTTGGCCAGGGGGGCGGCGCCGGCGGTCGGCAGGGCGATCGCGGCGGCGGCGAGGAGCGCGGCGGCCGCCAGTGGGACGACGAGAAGTCTGGTCTTCATGCCCTGGAGCGTAACCCGTCGATGACCATCTCGAAAGCCCGTCGGGCGGCTTCGGCGCGCCTCGCCCGTTCGCCCGCGGCCAGCGCGCCGCCGATCATCGAGAGGACGATCATCAGGTCGTCGACCGTCAGGTCGGGCCGGACGACGCCCGCCGCCCGTGCCGCCTCCAGTCGCGGCCGGAAGAGCTCGCGGCAGCGGTCGGCCAGCTCGCGCACCCGGCCTTCGTCGACTTCGCCCGCCCGGATCGCCCCGATCAGCCCCTGTGAGCGCACCTGTTCGGCGAGCAGATCGCGCAGGAGCCCTTCCAGCGAATCGGGCCCGACCGGCTCGGCCTCGACCCGTTCTTCGAGCCGGTCCATGTCCTCGACCGCGAGCTCGGCGAGCAGCGCGTGACGGTCGGCGAAGTGGCGGTACACGGTCGCCTGGCCGACCCCGGCGCGGTGGGCGATCTCGGCGAACGAGGCGGTGACATCGTCGGCGTAGAGCTCGCGCGCGGCATCGAGGATGGCCCGGCGGCTGCGGGCCGCGTCCTTTCGCATCTGGATACGCATCGGGTTTCAGGTTATGCCGGATCCCCCGTCCGGGCGATAATTGAGAATTAATTCTCAGGATTGCTACGTTCAAGGGGATGACCACCGACGCCGAGGCCGTCACCGCCCCCACCGCGTCGCGCCGCGGCCACCCCTGGCTGACCCTGATCAGCGTCGCCCTCGGGGTGATCATGGTCGGCCTCGACGGCTCCGTCGTCTCGATCGCCAACCCGGTGATCGGCCGGGACCTCGGCGCCTCGCTCTCGCAGCTGCAGTGGATCACCAACGCCTACCTGCTGACCCTCGGCGTCACCCTGATCCTGGCGGGCAAACTCGGTGACCGCTTCGGCCGCCGACTGATGTTCCTGATCGGCGTGGTCGGCTTCGGCGTCGCCTCGGCGGGGATCGGGCTGGTCGGCTCGACCACCGGCGTGATCGCCCTGCGGGTCGTCCAGGGTGGCTTCGGCGCCCTGCTGATGCCGAACTCGCTGGCGATCCTGCGGGCCACCTTCCCGGCCGAGAAACTGAACATGGCGATCGGGATCTGGGGCGGCACCTCGGCGATCTCGGTCGCGCTCGGGCCGATCGTCGGCGGCCTGCTGGTCGAGCACGTCTCCTGGGAGTCGGTCTTCTTCCTCAACCTGCCGATCGCCTTCATCGCCCTGGCGATCGGCGCCGCGGTGCTGCTGGAGAGCCGCTCGAGTGCCGAGCACCACACCGATCCGCTCGGCATCGCGCTGCTCGCCACCGGCCTCTTCTCCCTCGTCTACGGCCTGATCAAGGCGCAGGAATGGGGCTGGGGCGGGACCAACACGATCGCCTTCCTGCTCGTCGGCATCCTCCTGCTCGTCGCCTTCGGCCTGGTCGAGGCGCGCACCCGCTTCGCGCTCGTGCCGATGCGCCTCTTCCGCAACCGCTCGCTGACGATCGGCACGGTGACGATCCTGGTCGGCTTCCTGGCCCTCTTCGGGGTGCTCTTCTTCCTCACCCTCTACCTGCAGAACGTGCACGGCTACTCGCCGGTCCAGGCCGGCGTCCGCCTGCTGCCGCTCTCGCTGACGATGATGGTCTCCTCGCCGCTCGGCGGCCTGTTCACCGAACGGTTCGGGCCGCGGTTGCCGCTGGCGCTCGGTCTCGCCCTGGTCGGCGCGGCGCTGCTCCTGATGACCGGCCTCGGCGCCGACTCGGGCTTCGGCGCGCTGTGGCCGCCGATGGCGATGGTCGGCATCGGGCTCGGCCTCGTCATCACCGCCTCGGCCGAGGCCATCATCGGCAACGCCCCGGTCGACGACGCCGGCATCGCCGGCGGCCTGCAGTCGACCGCGATCCAGGTCGGCGGCGTGATGGGGACGGCGATCCTCGGCTCGATCCTGACCAGCCAGGTCGGCAGCGTGCTGTTCGAAAAGCTGACCGCGGCGGGCGTGCCGGTGCCGCTGGCCCAGCGCCTCGAAGGCGCGAAGGAGCTCGTCGGCCAGGGCCAGGCACCGGTCGAAGGCGTCCCCGCCAAGCTGCAGGCGGCGGTGACGAGCGGCAGCCACGAAGCGTTCCTCGTCGGCTTCCACTCCTCGATGCTGGTCGGCGGCATCCTCGCCCTTTTGGCCGCCGGCGCCGCCCTCTTCGTCCAGCGCACCGACAACCCCGGCGCCGGCGGCGCCGGGGTTGTCTAGGTGGTTGATTCAGGGATGGGGCCGCCGCGAGCAGGCGGCGCCCGGAGCTGAGGGGGAAAGGGACGCGGCCGTCCCGTCCACGACCCTGGCGGGCTGTGGCCGTGGCCGGGACGGCCGGGTGTGCGGGAAGGGGATAAGGGTCCGTGCGTCCCGCGGGTAGAGACGCGCATGATCCGCCACGAACGCCCAAGGTCCATGACAGGCCTCATGTTGATGGGCCGAAAAGCGCTGATATAGAGCGCTTTTCGGCCCATCAACGTGGGGTGGGCTCGGGACCGTGACGGGAGGGTGGGGTTCGTCGCGTCCCTGTGACCGGAAGGGCCCGGACGCGCAGGGTCCGTCACGAGGACCCATGGAACGTCACGCTTCCTCCCCACTTCCTCATGCATCGCCCGGGTGCGTTCGTCGTTTGTACGCCTATGGTGGTCAAGCGACGAACGCACCCTCCCGGCCCGGGGCGAAGGTGACCGACGGCATGAGGAACGGTGACGGCCCGCCCGGGAAGGCCCGGAGGTGCGGTCGCCGTCACGAAGACGTCCGGAACGTCACGGTCCGTCCCGTCTTCCTCGGGCGTCCAGGGTCTCCGTTCGCTGCTTGTACCGCTAGGCGGTACAAGCAGCGAACGGAGACCTCGGACGCAGATCCAGGTGACCGAAGCCATGAGGATCCGTGACGAACCGGGCGGAACCAT
>DASZUH010000265.1:0-1573 GCA_035547715.1 Solirubrobacterales bacterium | reverse complement strand
CGTCCGTGCACTTGTGCCCCCTATGGGAGGTACAAGTGCACGGACGTCGGTGGGGCTGATGTGGAAGTGAGACGGGACCGTGACGTCCCATGGGTCTTCGTCACGCAATCCTCGCCTTCGTCACGCAATCCTCGCCTTCGCGGCGGATCATGCGCTTCTCCCCGCCACGACCCGCACATCCGCCCGGCACACGTCACGAACCCTCCCCACTCTCCCACGGACCCGGCCGTCCCGGCCACGGCCCCAACCTGCCAGGGCCGTGGACGGGACGGCCGGGCGCATCTCGGACGGCCGCGCGCTCCGGGCGCCGGCTTTCCCCGCCCCTTCCCGGGAATCAACGGTGGTCAGAGCTCGCGCTCGCGGGCGAGGTCGGCGGCGGTGTGGAGGTCGGTGAGGACGCGCTCGCGGATCGCGCCGACGAGGGCGATCGCGGCGGCGCAGTCACGGGCGCCTGCCGCGCGGGCCGCGGGATGGACGCTGCCGATGACCATCTCGAGCAGCACGCGGGCGTTGTCCTCGCCCGGGAAGGCGCCCTCGGGGAGCTCCGCCAGCAACCCCGCCATCACGTCCTCGAGCGCCAGCGCGGTGAGCAGCACCTCTTCGACCAGGTCGCGGGTCGGCTCCAGATCGGGCTCGGCGGGTCGCTTCATGGCGGGTCAAGGAGCGGGGGGCCGCGGTCTCTCCCCCCGGCCGTCCCCGGGGTCGCGTGCCGAACCCGCTGGTTGGGTAGAAAACGACCGATGAGCTACCACGCAGACCCCACTCGATACGACGGCAAGATGGCCTACCGGCGGACCGGGCGCTCCGGCCTCGACCTGCCGGTCCTCTCGCTCGGCTACTGGCACAACTTCGGCGACGACCGCGAGTTCGAGAGGCAGCGCGAGATCTCCCGCCGCGCCTTCGACCTCGGCATCACCCACCACGACCTCGCCAACAACTACGGGCCGCCCTACGGCGCCGCCGAGATCAACTTCGGCCGGCTGATGAAGGAAGACTTCCGCCCCTACCGCGACGAGATGGTGATCTCGACCAAGGCCGGCTGGGACATGTGGCCGGGCCCCTACGGCCAGGGCGGCGGCGGGCGCAAGTACGTGCTCTCCTCGCTCGACCAGTCGTTGCGGCGGATGGGCCTCGACTACGTCGACATCTTCTACTCGCACCGGCTCGACGGCTCGACCCCGCTGGAGGAGACGATGGGCGCGCTTGACACGGCGGTGCGCCAGGGCAAGGCGCTCTACGTCGGCATCTCCTCCTACGACACCGACCACACCCGCCGCGCCGCCTCGATCCTCAAAGACCTCGGCACGCCGCTTCTGATCCACCAGCCGAGCTACTCGATGCTGAACCGCTGGATCGAGGAGGAAGGGCTGCTGGAGGCGGCCGAGGACCTCGGGATCGGCGTGATCGGCTTCACCGTCCTCGCCCAGGGACTGCTCACCGGCCGCTACCTGAACGGGATCCCGGCGGGCTCGCGGGCGACGCAGCAGGGCTACGGCGCCTTCGACTCGAGCTGGATCAACGACGAGGTGATCGGCCGCGTGCGCGAGCTGAACGCGATCGCCGAGAAACGCGG
>DASZUH010000264.1:0-1907 GCA_035547715.1 Solirubrobacterales bacterium | reverse complement strand
CTCTGGGAGCCCACCCCCGCCGCGGTCGAGGCCTCCAACCTGACCGCCTACGTCGACTGGCTCCGTGCCGAGCGCGGCGTCGACGTCACCACCTACCCCGAGCTCTGGCGCTGGTCGGTGGACGACCTGGAGGGCTTCTGGAACTCGATCCTCGACCACTTCGGCGTCGAGTACGACGGCGAGCGCTCGGTCGCGCTCGCCTCGCGCGGGATGCCCGGCGCGGAGTGGTTCCCCGGCGTGCGCCTGAACTGGGCCGAGCGCGCCTTCGCCGGCAAGGAGGACACCCAGGTCGCGATCCTCCACGCCTCCGAGCTGCGGGGGCTGGAGGAGATCACCTGGGGCGCGCTGCGGGCGAAGGTGGCCGCCTGCGCGGAGGGCCTGCGCTCCCTCGGGGTGGAGGAGGGCGACCGGGTGGTGGCCTACCTGCCGAACGTCTGCGAGGCGACGGTCGCCTTCCTCGCCTGCGCCTCGATCGGGGCGGTCTGGTCGAGCGCCAGCCCCGACTTCGGCGCGGGCTCGGTGGTCGACCGCTTCGCCCAGATCGAGCCGAAGGTGCTGATCTGCGTCGACGGCTACCGCTACGGCGGCCGCGACTTCGACCGCCGGGGCGTGGTCGAGGAGCTGCGGGAGGCGATCCCCTCGCTCGGGCACACGGTGCTCGTGCCCTACCTCGACCCCGGGGCGAGGATCGAGGGCGCGCTCGGCTGGGAGGAGCTCCTCGCCCGCGGCGAGGGCGCCCCGCTCACCTTCCGTCGCGTCCCCTTCGACCACCCCCTCTGGGTCCTCTACTCCTCGGGCACCACCGGCCTGCCGAAGGCGATCGTCCAGGGCCAGGGCGGCATCCTGCTCGAGCAGCTGAAGAAGATGCACCTCCACGTCGACCTGCATCCGGGCGACCGCCTCTTCTGGTTCACGACGACGGGCTGGATGATGTGGAACTTCCTCGTCTCCGGCCTGCTCACCGAGGCCGCGATCGTCCTCTTCGACGGCAACCCCGGCCACCCCGACCTGGGCGTCCTCTGGGACCTCGCCGAGCGGGCCGCGATCACGACCTTCGGCACCTCGGCCGCCTACCTCCAGGCCTGCATGAAGGCGGGCGTGGAGCCCTCGCGGGGCCGCGACCTGTCGTGCCTGCGCGCGGTCGGCTCGACCGGCTCACCGCTCCCCCCCGAGGGCTTCGACTGGGTCCACGATCACCTGGGCGCCGACACCTGGCTCTTCTCCACCTCCGGCGGCACCGACGTCTGCACCGCCTTCGTCGGCGGCGTCCCCACCCTCCCCGTCCACCGGGGCGAGCTGCAGGCGCGTGCGCTGGGCGCCGCGGTGGAGTCCTGGGACCCCGAGGGCCGGCCCCTGGTCGGCGAGGTCGGCGAGCTCGTGATCACCGAGCCGATGCCCTCGATGCCGCTCTTCCTCTGGGGCGACGCCGACGGCTCGCGCTACCGCGGGTCCTACTTCGGGACGTTCCCCGGGGTCTGGCGCCACGGCGACTGGATCGAGATCACCGGGCGCGGCACCGCGGTCATCCACGGCCGCTCGGACTCGACGATCAACCGCGGCGGCATCCGCATCGGCACGGCGGAGATCTACCGCGCCGTGCTGGAGGCCGAGGAGGTCCTCGACGCCCTGGTGGTCGACCTGCCGCGGGAGGGCACCGACGGGGTGATCCGGCTCTTCGTCGTGCTGCGCGAGGGGGCCGTCCTCGACGAGGAGCTGGAGGGGGCCCTGGCGCGGCGGATCCGCGGGCGCTGCAGCCCCCGCCACGTGCCCGACGAGGTGACCGCGATCGAGGCCGTCCCCCGCACGCTCTCGGGCAAGGTGGTGGAGGTGCCGGTGAAGCGGATCCTGACGGGCGCCGACCCGGAGGCGGTGGTGAGCCGCGACTCGCTGGCGAACCCGGAGGCGCT
>DASZUH010000263.1:0-3846 GCA_035547715.1 Solirubrobacterales bacterium | reverse complement strand
GGCCTCGGGCAACAAGAGCCTGGGCAAATTCCAGCTCACCGGCATCCCGCCGGCGCCGCGCGGCATCCCGCAGATCGAGGTCACCTTCGACATCGACGCCAACGGGATCATCTCGGTGACGGCGAAAGACAAAGGCACCGGGACCGAGCAGAAGATCGAGATCAAATCCGGTTCCGGGCTCTCCGACGAGGAAATCCAGAGCATGGTGCGCGACGCCGAATCGCACGCCGAGGAGGACCGCAAACAGCGTGAGCTGGCCGAGGCCCGCAACATCGCCGAGAACGCGGCCTACCAGGCGGAGAAAACCGTCGCCGACGCCGGCGACAAACTCGACCAGGGCACCAAGGACCAGATCGACGCGGCCGTCAAAGACGTCCGCGCGACGCTCGACGGCGGTTCGCTCGACGAGGTGAAAGCGAAGACCGAGGCGCTGACCGCGGTGATGACCAAAGCCTCCGAAGCGCTCTACGCCCAGGCCCAGTCCGAGGCGGGGGCGAGCGGTGACGGCGGCTCGGCCGAGAACGGCACGACGGCCGACGAAGAGGAAGTCGTCGACGCCGAAGTGGTCGACGAGGACAAATAGCGATGGGCGAGCAGCACGAGAACCCGACCGGCGCGCCCGAGAGCGCGCCGGCCGAGCCCGCCGCCGAGGTGCAGGTCGAGCAGGACCTCGAGGCCCTGCTGGCCGACGCCGAGGCCAAACGCGACGAGTACCTCGAACTGGCCCGCCGCGCGCAGGCCGACTTCGAGAACTACCGCAAGCGGATGGCGGCGGAGGTGCAGGCCGCGGGGCTGCGCGGGAAGGTCGAGGTGGCGCGGGGCGTGGTCCCCGTGCTCGACGACCTCGAGCGCGCCCTGCAGGCCGCCGGGCTCGACCCGGAGGGCGACTCCGAGGACGCGCTGGCCCACGGCGTGCTGCTCGTCTTCCGCAACCTGCGGGAGACGCTCGGCCGCTGCGGGGTCGAGGTGGTCGACCCGAGGGGCGAGAAGTTCGACCCGAACTTCGCCGAAGCGCTCTCGACCGTGCAGGTCGAGGGGACCGACGCGGGCGTCGTGGTCGAGGTGATGCAGAAGGGCTACCGGTTCGACGGCCACCTGATCCGGCCGGCGATGGTCGTGGTGGCCGCCTAGAGAAGAAGACGAAGCAGAGAAGAAGCGGAAGAGAAGACGAGAGAAGTGGCAGACGAGCTCTACAAGACCCTCGGCGTCGCCAGGGACGCGAGCGACGACGAGATCAAGAAGGCGTACCGGAAACTGGCGCGCAAATATCACCCTGACCGCAACCCCGGCGACAAGGAGGCCGAGGAAAAGTTCAAGGAGATCTCGGCCGCGAACGACGTCCTCGGTGACCCCGAGAAGCGCAAGGAGTACGACGCGGGCCCTGCCTTCGGTCCGTTTGGCGGCGCGGGCGGCAATCCCTTCGGCGGCGGCAACCCGTTCGGTCAGGGCGGCGGCGCCCAGCAGGGCAGCTTCGGCGCCGACTTCGGCGACATCCTCTCCGGCATCTTCAACCGCGGCGGCGGGCGCGGCGGCGCCCGCCCGGCGGCGGTCCGCGGCCGTGACCTCGAGACCGAGGTCCACCTGAGCTTCGACCAGGCGATCAACGGCACCCAGATCAGCGTCACCGTGCCGAAGCAGGAACGCTGCGAGACCTGCCACGGTTCCGGCGCGGCGCCGGGCACCTCGCCGATCACCTGCCCGCGCTGCGAAGGCCGCGGCATCGACCCCCAGAATCAAGGCTTCTTCTCGATCTCCCAGCCCTGCCCCCAGTGCGGCGGCAGCGGCGAGATCATCGAGACCCCCTGCCCCACCTGCGGCGGCTCCGGCACCACCCGGCAGAGCAAGCGCTACAAGGTGAACATCCCCGCCGGGGTCAAGGACGGCACCCGCATCCGGCTCGCCGGCAAAGGCGAGGCGGGCCCGCGCGGCGGTCCCAACGGGGACCTCTACGTGACCACGAAGGTGACCCCGTCGCCGGTCTTCCGCCGGCTCGACGACGGCAACCTCGAGGTGACCGTGCCGATCTCGATCCCCGAGGCGGTCAACGGCGGCACGATCGAGGTGCCGGTCCTGCACGGCACGAAGAAGATCAAGGTCGCGCCGGGGACCAGACACGGGGCGATCCAGCGGCTGCGCGGCGAGGGCGCGCCGAAGAGCAAGGGCAAGGGCCGCGGCGACATCCGTTATCGGCTCGAGATCGAGGTCCCGAAAGACTTGAACGACGAGCAGCGCAAGGCGGTCGAGGAGCTGGCGACGGCGCTCAACGGGCACGACCCGCGCGCCGACCTGCTGCGGAAGGCGGGGGCGTGATGGCCCACTACCAACGCCAGGTGACCAAAGTGGAAACGACCTTCGACGACGAGCAGGGGGTCTTCATGATCTCGGTCGCCGCCGAACTTGCCGAGATGCACCCGCAGACCCTGCGGATGTACGAGACGCGCGGGCTGATCGCGCCGAAGCGCTCGCCGAAAAACACCCGCCTCTACAGCCGCCGTGACGTCGAACGGCTGCGCCGCATCCAGGAGATGACCGCGCAAGGGTTGAACCTGGTCGGCGTCGAGATGGTGCTGGCGCTGGAAGGGCAGGTGGAGAAATTGAAAGAGAGAGTGAGAGAACTGGAAGGAAGAGGAGAGGCCGATGCAGCCGGATAAGTTCACGCAGAAATCCCAGGAAGCGATCGCCGCGACGCTGGAGCTGGCGCGCAGCCACCGCAACCCCGAGGCGACCCCGGCGCACCTGCTGGTGTCGCTGCTCGACGAAACCGAGGGGCTGGTCGTCCCGATCCTGCAACGCGTCGGCGCCGACACGGCGACGATCGCGGCGCGCGCCTCAGAGGCCGTCGCGGCGCTGCCGAAAGTGAGCGGCGAGGTCGGAGAACCGCGCCTCTCGAGCGGCCTGGCCGCGACCCTGCGCGTCGCCGAGCGCGAAATGGGGCGCGACGGGTCGAGCATGATCTCGACCGACCACCTGCTGCGGGCGCTGACCGAGGACCCGAACGTCGGCCCGATCCTGCCGAGCCGCGAGCAGCTCGACGCCGCCGTCGCCCAGGTCCGTCCCAACCCGGTCACCTCGTCCAACCCCGAGTCGACCGCCCAGGCGCTGGAGAAATTCGGCCGCGACCTGACCGCCGACGCGCGCGCGGGCAAGCTCGACCCGGTGATCGGCCGCGACGAGGAGATCCGTCGCGTGATCCAGGTGCTGTCCCGGCGCACCAAGAACAACCCGGTGCTGATCGGCGACCCCGGCGTCGGCAAGACGGCGATCGTCGAGGGGCTGGCGCAGCGGATCGTCGACGGCGACGTGCCGGAGAGCCTGCGCGACCGGCGCGTGATCGCGCTCGACATCGGCTCGCTGCTGGCGGGCTCGAAATACCGCGGCGAGTTCGAGGAGCGGCTGAAAGCGGTCCTGAACGAGGTGCAGGAGGCGGAGGGCCAGATCGTCCTGTTCCTCGACGAGCTTCACACGATCGTCGGCGCCGGTGCCGCCGAAGGCGCGGTCGACGCCGCCAACCTGCTGAAGCCGATGCTGGCGCGCGGCGAGCTGCGCGCGGTCGGCGCGACGACGCTCGACGAGTACCGCAAGCACATCGAGAAAGACGCGGCGCTCGAGCGGCGCTTCCAGCCGGTGCTGGTCGGCGAGCCCGACATGCAGGACACGATCGCGATCCTGCGCGGGCTGAAGCCGCGCTACGAAGAGCACCACGGGGTGCGGATCGCCGACTCGGCGATCGTCGCCGCGGCGACGCTCTCGGAGCGCTACATCGCCGACCGCTTCCTGCCCGACAAGGCGATCGACCTGATCGACGAGTCGGCCTCGCGGCTGAAGATCGAGATCGACTCGGTGCCG
>DASZUH010000262.1:0-3070 GCA_035547715.1 Solirubrobacterales bacterium | reverse complement strand
ACAACCTGCCAGGGCCGCCACCGAGAAGGCCGGGCGCAATTCGGACGGCCGCCGCCCCTCCCGGCCGCCGCCCCTCCCGGCCGCCGCCAACCCCGGGCGCCGGCTTGCGCCGCCGCCCTCCCCAGAACCAACCGCCCGGTCGCCCGTCAGGCGCTGCGCTGGCGGACCGACTCGAAGAGGAGCGCGGTGGCGGCGGCGGAGACGTTCAGAGATTCGACCTGCCCCAGGCTCGGCAGCGCGATCAGGCCGTCGCAACTCGCCGCGACCCGTGGCCGCAGCCCCTTCCCCTCGCCGCCGAGGACGATCACGGTCGGCCCGGTCAGGTCGACGCCCCAGGGCGGCTGCGGGCCGTCGGCGTCGGCCCCCCAAACCCAGAAGCCCGCCTCCTGCGCGGCCGCCAGCCAGTCGGCGAGGTTGCGCACGTGGGCGACCTCGAGGTGCTCGACCGCGCCCGCCGAGGCCTTGCAGGCGACGGGCGTCACCATCGCCGCGCGCCGCTCGGGGATCACGACCCCCACCGCCCCGGCCGCCTCGGCCGACCGGCAGACGGCGCCGAGGTTGCGCGGGTCCTGCACCTGGTCGAGCGCGACGATCAAGGCGTCGGGCCTGCGCAGCATCGCCTCCGCGTCGCCGTACGGATAAGGATCGACCTCGGCAACGACGCCCTGGTGGTCCGGCGATCCGCACAGGCGCTCCAACTCCGCCGACGAGGTCTGCGGCGCCCGCCAGACCCTGTGGACCCGCCGTCTCCCCCGTTCGGCCTCCTGCACCGGCTGGACGCCGTAGATGAACTGCGAGGCCATCAGGAGTTCGGCACGAGGCGCGGACCCTCGGCCGAATCGCGAACTTCCCAGCCCAGCTCGGCGAGCCTGTCGCGGATCTCGTCGGCGCGGGCGAAGTCCTTCGCGGCCCGGGCCGCCTCGCGCTCGACCATCAGCTCGGCCGCCTCCTCGTCGACGCCGTCCTCGGCCGGCTCGGCGAGGCCGGCCAGCCCGAGCAGGTCGAGCATCGAGGCCACGGCCTCGGCCGCGCCCGGCAGGTCGTCCGCGCGATTGGCTTCGGCGACCAACTCGAAGACCTCGGCCATCGCCCGCGGCGTGTTGAAGTCGTCGGCGAGGGCATCCTTGAACGCCTCGACGCGCGCCGCGGCACTCGCGCCCGGCTCGACCCCGTCGAGCGGATGCTCCCTGAAGAAGTTCCGCAGCCGCTCGACCCGTGCCTGCGCTTCCTCCATCGGCAGCTCCCCGAACGCCAGCGGCTGGCGATAGTGCCCGGAGATCAGGTACGCGACGACGGCCTCACGCCCGAAGCGGTCGAGGGCCTCCTTCAACTGGAAGATGTTCCCCTCCGATTTCGACATCTTCTCGCCGCCCGCGTCGACCATCCCGTTGTGCATCCAGACGCGGGCGAAGGGGCGCCCGGCCGCCTCGGACTGGGCGATCTCGTTCTCGTGGTGGGGGAAGACCAGGTCGGAGCCGCCGCCGTGGATGGCGAAGGAGGCGCCCAGCTCACGCTCGGCCATCACCGAACACTCGATGTGCCAGGCGGGCCTCCCCGGGCCCCAGGGCGAATCCCAGGACGTGTCCTCGCCCTCCTTGGTCGCCTTCCAAAGGGCGAAGTCGAGCCGCTCCTCCTTGAGGCCGGCGGTGCCCGCCTCCTCACCCTGGTCCATGTCCTCGGGCCGGCGGTTGGAGAGCTTGCCGTAGTCGGGGAAGCTGCGGACGCGGAAGTAGACGTCGCCGCCCGACTCGTAGGCGTGGCCGCTCGCGATCAGATCGGCGATCAGCTCGATGATCCCCTCGATCGTCTCGGTCGCCTTCGGCTCGGCGTCCGGCCGGCCCACCCCGAGCCGGTCGGTGTCTTCGACGTAGGCGGCGGTCATCTCCTCGGCGAAGCGCGCCGAGCCCTCCCCCGCCCGCGACGCCGCCGCGTAGATCTTGTCGTTGATGTCGGTGATGTTGATGACCAGCCGCGTCTTGTAGCCCTCCGAGCGCAGGAACCGGGCGAACAGCGAGAAGACCACGAACGGCCGCGCGTTGCCGATGTGGATCCGCGAGTAGACGGTCGGGCCGCACGCGTAGATCCCGACCTCATGGCCGGGGTCGATCGACTGCAGTGCCCCACTCAGGGTGTCCCGGATCCGCACCTCGCGCATGCGGGCGAGGTTATCCGGCCGGGCGCCGCGGGCGCTAGTAGGTGCGGTAGCCGGCCGGGGACTGCGGTTTCGGCTGGCTCTGCAACCAGGTCGGCCCGCCGTCCTCGGCGGCCGCCTGGACCTCGCGCCGGGCGCGGTTGACGCTCGAGCGGATCTCTTCCTCGGTCGCCGCGCGGGCGCGCTCCTCGCGCCGCTGCGCCTGCTGCTTGATCCGATCCGACTCGGCCTGAAGCTGCTCCTCGGCGCGGGCCCGGGCGCTCTCCTCGGCCTCCCGCTCGACCCGCTCGACCAGCCGGTTGACGCTCTCCTCGGCTTCGCGGCGGACTTCCTCGGTCCCTTCCATGACCCGCTTCTCGATCTCGGTCTCGAGCTTGACCGCGGTGTCGTGGGCGGCCTCGGCGGCGGCCTGCGATTCGGCCGCCCGCTGCTCGGCTTCGGCGACGCGCTTGTCGGCGTCGGCCTGGATCCGCCGGCGCGCCTCCTCGACCCGCCGGTCTATCTCGGTCCGGACGCTCGCCTTCGCCTCGTCGACCTCGTGCTGCGCCTCGGCCGCGGCGGTCTCGATTTCATGGCGCGCCCGCGACTCCGCCGCCTCGATCTTGGAGTCGGCGTCGCCCGTCGCTTCGGAGACCTTGGCGAGGGTCCGCTCGCGCTCGGCCTGCGACGTCCGCCGCAGGTTCTCGAAGGATTTCTCGGCCCGGTCGCGACCCGATTCGGCGGCGAGCAGTTTCGCCTCCGCGGCCGCTTGCGCCTCCCGCGCCGCCTCGATCTGCTTGCGCGCCTGGGCGCTCATCTCGCGCAGCGTCTTCATCGCGCGCTCCTTGAGCTCGCCGCGCACCGTCTCGGCCGCGGCCTCGGCGGCGGCGACGCGCGCCTCGGAGACCTTCACCCACTCCAGCGCCTGGGTGGCGACGG
>DASZUH010000261.1:0-9712 GCA_035547715.1 Solirubrobacterales bacterium | reverse complement strand
CCGCCCCGGGGCCCTCGAGCTCGGCTAGACTGGCGCCCGAACCAAAGGATCGGTGGACAGGGAAGCCGGTGAGAGACCGGCGCGGGCCCGCCACTGTGACCGAGGAAAAGCGCGTCGCACGCACTCCGTGCAGCCACTGGCGAGAGCCGGGAAGGCGCGACGGGCGGCTCGGGAGCCAGGAGACCTCCCTCCGGTCCGGAACGTCGACCGCCCTCGCGGAAAGGGGCCCGGACAAATGCATCGAGCTTTCGCGGCCTGGGCCGCCGCACTGATCCTCACCGTCGCCCTCCTCGGCACGGCGTCGGCGGCGACCACCGTCGACGTCCGCATCGAGGGCAAGGCGGAAACGCTCTTCGAGGGGCCGGTCACGACCGTCCCGCACGGCGTCCGTGCGACCTCCGACAAGATCCCCGTCGGCGAGCTGCGCCGCTGCGACGGGGTCAACGCGCTCGACCCCGAGAACGTGGTGCCTGGGGTGACGCCGACCGCGGTCTCCGCCGACGCGATGACCCTGATCGGCCAGACCTTCGACGGCCAGTGGTACCGCAGCTTCGAAGACTATTTCGTCACCCGCTTCGGTCCCGACCAGCAGGAACCGGCGGCGCCGGGCGGCGGTGCCTACTGGGGCATCCTCGTCAACGACACCTTCACCGACGTCGGCGGCTGTCAGTACCAGCTCGCCGACGACGAAGTGCTCTGGGTCTTCGATGCCTTCCACGAACGGCCGACCCTGGCGCTCTTCCCCGAAGAAGCCCACTACACCAGCGGACCGCGACAGCTCTATCGGCTGGACGTCGAACCGAACGAACCGGTGCCGCTCGAAGTCGTCGCCTACGAGGACAACCTCGAAGACAATCCGCCGGCCGAACCGTCGCGGACCGGCTCGCATCCCTTCGGCGGGGCGAAGGTCTCCCCCGTGATCACCGGCGCCGACGGCTCCGAGCGGGTGGACCCACTGATCGGGCCGACCACCGACGCGGACGGCAAGGCGACGGTCAGCTTCAGCGAACCGGGCTGGCACCGGATCAAGGCCACGGTCGGCTCGCCGGGCGCGGAATCCACGATCCGCTCCAACCGCCTCGACATCTGCGTGAAAGGGACCGGCGGCGCCGAACTGGAAGGCGCCGACGAATGCGGCGAGCTGCCCGCCGCCGATCGGGTCCGCGTGGCGCCGCCGACGGTCGGCGAAATCGTCGGGCCGGAAACCGAAGGAGCGGCGCCCGAGGCGACCGCGCCCGCGCCGAGCCCGGCGGCGAAGACCGCGGTCGGCTCGCTGCGGGTGCGCAGGCCGAAGCTCGACCGCTCGCAGCTCGCCAAGGGCCGGGTCCTGGTCAGCTGGAAGGTCCTCGACGCCGGTCCCGGGGTGAGGAAATGGACGATCTCCTCGCTGACCGTCGGCGTCAGGCACGCCCGCTGGATCGCCCGGGCGAGCGGCGCCACCAAGACGAGGGCGACGGTCCGCCTCCCGCGCGGCGCCACCTACCGGCTCCGCTTCGCGATCACCGACACCCTCGGGGCGACCTCCACCGTCTCGTTGGGCAAGGTCAGGGTGCCGAAAGCGAGGCCGCGGCGAGGGCGATGAGGCTCCTCGTCCTGATCGGGATGACCGTCCTCGCGCTCGCCGCCTCCGCGGTCGCCGCCGCCCGCACGGCCACCCAGCAGGCGTTCATCGACAAGACCGTGCGCTTCCTGCAGGAAAGCCAACAGATCGGCGGCGGTTTCGCCGAACCCGGCCGGAGTGCGACCCAGATCACCACCTCCTGGGCCGTGCAGGCACTCGAGGGCGCCGGTATCAACCCCCAGGACCAGGCGCGCTGCGGCACCGACGCCTACACCTTCCTCGTCGACCACTTTCAGGAAGGCCTCGAAGAAGAGCTCTCCTGGCCCCAGGTTCCGACCACCGCCTTCGAGCGCGAACTCCTGGTGGTCGACGGGGCCGGGACCGACCCCCACGATTTCGCCGGCCATGACCTGGTGTCGGAGATCCTCCGGCGCCGGCTCGCCGACGGCTCGTTCCCCTACACCGAAGAAGGCACGGTCGGCGAATCGAACGACACCATCTTCGCCATCCTCGCGCTGAGCCCGATCCACGAACCGGCGATCGAAGCCGTCGTCGACAAGGCCGCCGAATGGGTCGTGGGCGCCGAGAACGAAGACGGCGGCTGGTACTACTCGGGCAGGACCGCGAGCAGCGAAGTCGACATGACCGGCGCCGCGCTGCAGGCGCTCGCCGCCGCCGGGCCACCGAGCGACCCCACCGCGCTCGCCGCCTATGAAGCGGCCATCCACGGCGGCCTCGAATACCTGAAACGCGCCCAGCTCCCGGACGGCGGCTTCCCCGCCCTGCCGACGCAGCAGGGCGAATCGAACGTCGCCTCGACCGCCTGGGCGGTACAGGGAATCTGGGCCACCGGCGGCAACCCGGAAACCTGGACGGTGCCGCCGGAAGGGAAGGAACCGCTCGGCTACATGGAATCGATGCAGCAGCCCGACGGCCACATCAGATGGAAGGCCGCCGAAGACGTGAACGGGATCTGGATGACCGCCTACGTCCTCCCCGCCTTCTCCGGCCAGGTGATCCCGCCGCCGCCCGCCGCCCGCGGCAGTGGCCTCGCCTCGCACGGCGAAGCGGCGAACTGCGTCGAAGCCGGGCAGGGCGGCGAAGCCAAGAAGGAAGGCGAAGGCGTCCTGGCCGGAGGCGGCGGCCACCGCGCCCCCGCCTTCAGCCGGCCGAGACGGGGCAGCAAGGGCAAGACGCCCGGGGGCGCGCGGGTGGTCCGCGGTGAAGGACTGGACGCCCGCGACCACAGCGCCCGGCGGCGCGGCTCCAACCTCCACCAGGCGACCGGGACCGAGACCGCAGAACCGCGGAGCGCCGCCGAAGCCGACCAGGAAGCCGAATCGGTGCGCGGCGACACGAGCGCCGCGGGCGCCGCCTCGGGCGCGGGTGGCGGCGGTGACGACGGCAGGCCCGGGCCCGGCGCGCGCGGCACCCGGATCACGCGCGCGGAAGCGCCGCCGGGGGCGGCGACGACCACCGGCGAAGAGGTGAGCGGAGTCGTCATCGGCTCGCCCACCGGCACCGCCGGCAAGCTCGCATTCGGGGCGCCGGGGTTGCGGAGCGCCGGCGCCGGAAGCGGCGAAGGGCCCGGGGCGGCGATCGCGATCGGCATCGCGGCAGTGCTCGCCGTCGGCCTCGGGGTCGCCTGGGAGAGACACCGGGGAGTGCTCGCGTGATCGCGTCGATCGACCTCGGCGACGCGCTCTCCCACATCGCCACCGCGCTGCGCGTGCCGGTGCTGATCGCCGCCGTCGTCGCGCTCCTCTTCTGCGCCCTCGAGCTGGGCCGCTTCGGGGTCGAATGGTGGCGCCGGTGGCGGAACCGCCATTTCGCCCTCCGCGACATCGTCGCCCGGGCGATCGCCGAACCGTCCCACGCCGTGCACTACGCCCGCTACGCGCGCAACCCGATCGCCGGCCGCGCCGTCGTCGCGATCGCCGGCGCCCCGTCCGGCGACCGCGGCCCTGCCACCGAGCGGGCCCTGGTCGCCTACGAGCTCGCCGTTCAGCGCAGCCTCGACCGCACCCGACTGCTGGTCCGGGCGGGCCCGGCGCTCGGGCTGATGGGGACGCTGATCCCGCTGATCCCGGGCCTCGCGGCGCTGTCGACCGGCGACGTGGCGACGCTCGCCGGCGATCTGCGCGACGCCTTCGGGGCCACCGTCGTCGGGTTGCTCGTCGGCACCGTCGCGTTCGCCCTCACCCTGACGCGGACGCGCGCCTACACCGAAGACCTGGCCGAGCTCGAGCAGGGGAGCGGGGCAGCGGGCGTGGAGGCGGTCGCCGCCGGGAGCGTGGCCCTGTGAGCCGAATCGGGCTCGGCCGCCACCGCGCGATCGAGGACAACGCGGGCGACCCGCTCGACGGCCTCGTCAATCTCTTCGACGTCGGCATGATCCTGGCGATCGCGTTCCTGATCGCCGGGCTCGGGCTGACCCTGAACATCAAGGGCGGAAGGCTCGAACCCCGATCGGCCTCGACCGGAACCGAACGGGTGATCCCGAATCCGTCCGGCGCACCGCGGGCGAGCGGCCGCGGCACCCCGGTCGGGCAGGTCTACCGCCTCCCCGACGGCCGCCTGGTCTACGTGAAGAAAGGGAGGAACCCTCGACGTTAGCGTCCTATTCGCAGGCCTCGCAGACGCCGCCGGTCCGCATCGCCTCGATCGAGCACGCCTGTACCTCGGCCGCGGTCGGCGCGGGCTCGGCCGCCACCACCGGGGCGCTCACGGTCGCCTTCTCGATCCCCGAGGCGCCCATCGTCCGCAGGTAGTAGGTCGTCTTCAGCCCCACCCGCCAGGCACGCCGGTACATGTGGCTCATCGATTTCAGGTCGGGGGCGGCGAGGAACAGGTTCAGCGACTGCGACTGGTCGATCCACTTCTGCCGTCGCGCCGCCGCGTCGATCAGGAACTCCGGCTCGATCTGGAAGGCGGTGCGGTAGCGGCGCTTGATCTCCTCCGGCACCAGCGGGATCTCGGTCAGGTCGCCGTCGAAGTACTTGATCTGCGCCGCCATCTCCTCGTTCCAGAGCCCCGCGTCCTTGAGGTCGCGGACCAGGTAGGGATTGAGGATGGTGAAGTCGCCGGAGAGGTTCGACTTGGCGAAGAGGTTCTTGTAGATCGGCTCGATGCAGGGCGAGGTGCCCATGATGTTGGCGATCGTCGCCGTCGGCGCGATCGCGATCACGTTCGAGTTGCGCATCCCCTGGGCGGCGATCTTCGCCCGCACCGGCGCCCAGTCGAGCTTGCCGCCGCGCGGCACCTCGACCGGCGCGCCGCGCTCGGCCTCGAGCAGGTCGACGGTGTCCTGCGGCAAGAGGCCGCGGTCCCACTTCGAGCCCGCGTAGGACTTGTAGGCGCCGCGCTCGGCGGCCAGGTCCGAGGAGGCCTCGTAGGCGTAGAAGGCGATCGCCTCCATCATCTCGTCGGAGAACTCGACCGCCGCCGCCGAGCCGAACTCGATCCCCTTGCGGTAGAGCGCGTACTGCAGCCCCATCACCCCGAGGCCGACCGGGCGGTGCCGGTCGTTGGCGGTCCGCGCCGCCTCGGTCGGGTAGAAGTTGACGTCGATCACGTTGTCGAGGGCGCGCACCGCGACCCGCACCGTCGCCCGCAGCGCCGCGTGGTCGATCTCGCCCTCCGCGGTCAGGTGGCGGTCGATCACCACCGAGCCGAGGTTGCAGACCGCGGTCTCCTCCTCGCTCGTGTTGAGCGTGATCTCGGTGCAGAGGTTGGAGCTGTGGACGACGCCCGCGTGGTCCTGCGGGCTGCGCACGTTGCAGGCGTCCTTGAAGGTGATCCACGGGTGGCCGGTCTCGAACAGCATCTTCAGCATCTGCTTCCACAGCTCCAGCGCCTCGATCCTGCGACCGAAGATCTCCCCCGCCTCGGCCCGCGCCTCGGCCTCCAGGTAGAGCCGCTCGAACTCCTGCCCGTAGGTCTCGTGCAGCTCCGGCACGTCGTTGGAGCGGAAGAGCGTCCAGTGCTCGCGCGCCTCCATCCGCTTCATGAACAGGTCGGGGACCCAGTTGGCGGTGTTCATGTCGTGGGTGCGGCGGCGCTCGTCACCGGTGTTGCGGCGTAGCTCGAGGAAGTCGAAGACGTCGTTGTGCCAGCTCTCCAGGTAGGCGCAGCCCGAGCCCGCCCGCTTGCCGCCCTGGTTGACCGCGACCAGCTGGTCGTTGTGCAGCTTCAGGAACGGGACCAGGCCCTGGCTCTCGCCGTTGGTCGACTCGATGTGGGAGCCGGTGCCGCGGACCTTGGTCCAGGAGCCGCCGAGCCCGCCCGCCCACTTCGAGCACATCGCGTTCTCGGCGATGCCGCGGCCGACGATCGAGGTCAGCGTGTCCTCGATCACGTAGAGGTAGCAGGAGGACAGCTGCGAGTGCGGGGTGCCGGCGTTGAACAGGGTCGGCGTCGAGGAGCAGAAGCGGCGCTCCTTGTAGGCGGCGTAGAGGTCAAGCGCGCGGGACTCGCGCTCCTCCTCGCGCTCGGCCAGGCAGACGCCCATCGCGACCCGCAGCCAGAACAGCTGCGGCGCCTCGATCCGGCGCGGCCGCGCCCCGGTCTTGTCGACCAGCAGGTAGCGGTCGTAGAGCGTCTGCAGGCCGAGGAAGTCGAAGTCGAGGTCGGCGCTCGGGTCGATCGCGGCGGCGAGCCGCTCGAGGTCGTATTCGAGCAGGCGCGGGTCGATCCGCTTGATCGCGGCGCCGTGCTCGAGCAGCGGCCGCAGCGCCCGGCGGTGCGCCTCGCGCAGCCCGGCGACGCCGTCGCCGACGATGCTCCAGCCGAGCGTCTCTTCGTAGACGTAGGTGAGCAGGATGCGGCCGGCGAAGCGCGAGTAGTCGGAGTCGCGCTCGACCAGCGCCTTCGCGTTCAGCACGATCAGCTTGGCCAGCTCGGCGCGGCCGATGCCGGGCTGGATCGAGCGGCGCAGCTCGGTCTCGAGGCGCTCGGCGTCGAAGGAGAGGTCGAGGCCGATCGTCGCGAAGGCGATCCGCGGGCGCAGGTCCTCGCCGTCCCAGACCGACTCGGTGCCGTCGGCCTCGCGGATCGTCAGCGGCGCCGGGCGCGGCGGCGCGTCGCCCTCGGCGGCGAGCCGTGAGCGCAGCAGCGAGCGCTCGGCGCGGTAGACGATGTAGCGCTCGGCGACCCGCATGTGGCCACCGAGGACGAGCTCCTCCTGGACCAGGTCCTGGACCGTCTCGATGTCGACGTAGGCGACGCCGAGGGCGCGGGCGCGCTCGCCGACGCGGGCGGCGATCGCGGCGGCGGGTTCCGGGTCGCGGCCGGTCGCGACGAACGCCTTGTGCACGGCGATCTCGATCTTGTCCTCGTTCCAGGAGACGATCTGGCCGGAGCGTCGGATCAGCTTCATCGTCCCGACCGACGCGGTCCCGGCGCCGGCGCTCTCCAGCCGGTTGAGGACGGCGGCGAGGCCGTCGTCGCCCCGGTCGGCCTCCCGCGCGTGCTTCGCCTCGAGGTCGGCGAGGATCTCATCGAGGAGGTTCATCTCCAGCTTCCTTTCGTCACGTCGGTCACGGTTCGGCCCATCACAGTTCGTCGCTTCACAGTTCGTCGTCGGCGGCCATCGCGAGGGCGGCGGTCTTCTGGTACTCGGTGACCCGTCCCTCGAAGAAGTTCTGCTCCTTGCGCACGTCCATCAGCTCGGCCAGCCAGGGCAGCGGGTTCTCCAGCCCGCCGACCAGCGGCTCGAGGCCGATCCCCTGCAGCCGGCGGTCGGCGATGTAGTCGATGTAGCCGGCGAACTCGGCGGCCGAGAGGCCGACCCCCTCGACCGGCAGGCAGTCGGCGATGAACGCCTTCTCCAGCGCCACCGCCTCGGCCATCAGCGCCCGCAGTTCGGCCTTGAAGGCGTCGTCCCAGATATCGGTCTGGTTCTCGGCGATCAGCTCCAGCAGGAGCCGGCGGAAGAGCTCGATGTGGTTCGACTCGTCCCGCAGCGTGTAGCGGAACATCGTCCCGATCCCGGTCAGCTTGCCCTGCCGGTAGAGCGACAGGATCATCCCGAAGAGGCCGTAGAACTGGGTCCCCTCCATGCACTGGCCGAAGACGAAGACGTTGCGGGCGAGCAGCTTCTTCGCCGCCGGGTCGTCGAGGTCGAGGTCGCGGCGCAGTTCGCGCGAGACGCGCGTGACGAACTCGTTCTTGGCGACGATCGTCGGCACGTCGTCGAACATCGCCTCGCACTCGTGCGGGTCGATCCCGAGCGAGGAGATCATGTAGAGCAGCGAGTCGGCGTGGATGTTCTCCTCGTGGGCGTGGCGGCCGAGCACCAGCTTCAGCTCCGAGGCGGTGACCAGCTCGCGGACGACGTGGATGATGTTGTCGCCGACGATCCCCTCGGCGGCGGAGAAGTAGCCGACGCCCATGCGGACGATCCAGCGGTCGACGTCGGAGAGGGCGGCGGGGTCGCGCCACTGCTCGACGTCCTTCTGCATCGGCACGTCCTCCGGCTCCCAGTGGTTGGCCTTCATCGTCCGGTAGAGCTCGTAGGCCCAGCCGTAGCGCAGCGGCAGCAGGTTGAAGGTCATCGTCTCCCGGCCGCCGATCACCCGCTTCGCGGCGAGCGCTTCCTCGGCCTTGCCCTGATCGAGGACGAAGGTCCTGGTCCCCAACGTGTACGTCTTCTGCATCGCGATCCTCCGGTTGCTCGGAGGAAGTGATGGCCCGGCGCCGCGCACCGTCTTGGGTCGCCCTTCTTCCGAGGACTTTCCAACGACGCAGGTCAGGCGACCGGGCTCATCTCCCCGTGGGGAGCCTTACCGTTGCGGGACAGCGCCGGGATCAAACCGGACTTCGCTGGGCACCGCGTCACCCGCTATCGCGGGCATGAGCGAAGGTACGCCGGGTCCCGGACGGACTTCGCGGCCTGCCGCCCTCGTAATTTGCGGCCTATCGAGCGATCATCACCCGGAGCGGCTTGCGAATCGTCAGTCTCATCCCCTCCTCGACCGAGATGCTCTTCGCGCTCGGTCTCGGCGACCAGACGGTCGGCGTCACGCACGAGTGCGACTTTCCGCCCGCCGCGACGACGCTGCCCCGGGTGACCGCCACGGTGATGCCCGCGGGCCTCTCGCCGGGAGAGATCGACGCCGCGGTGAAGCGGATCGTCGGCGAAGGCCGGGCGCTCTACACCCTCGACGAGGACCAACTGGCCGCGCTGGCACCCGACCTGATCGTCACCCAGGCCGTCTGCGAGGTCTGCGCCGTCTCCTACGAGGACGTGGTCGAGGTCGCCGCGAGGTTGCCGGGTCGGCCCGAGGTCGTGCAGCAGGATCCCGGCTCCCTGACCGAGGTGCTGGCGGACATCGGCCGACTCGGCGAGGCGGCCGGGATCCCCGGTCAGGCGGCGGCGCTGCGCGCCGGATCGGAGGAGCGACTCGCCGCGGTCCGCGCCGCGGTGGCGGGCGCGCCGACCCCGCGCGTGGTGACGCTCGAGTGGCTCGACCCGCCCTACGTCGGCGGCCACTGGGTGCCGGAGATGGTCGGGCTCGCGGGCGGCATCGACGTCGGCGCCACCGCCGGCGAGAAGTCGACCGAGGTGACCTGGGAGCACCTCGCCTCGCTCGAACCGGACCTTGTGGTCGTCATGCCCTGCGGCTTCTACGTCGACGAGGCCGCCGAGCAGGCCGAGGAACACGGCGACCGGATCGCCGCCCTCGGCGCGAAGCGCGTCTTCGCCGTCGATGCCGCCTCCACCTTCTCCCGCCCCGGCCCGCGCCTCATCGACGGTACCGAGCTCCTCGCCCACCTACTCCACCCGACCCGGGCGGAGCCGCCCGCCGGCATCGGCTTCCTCGATGTCTCGGCGGCGATCCCAAGCTAGGTGGTCGATTTGAGGGACGGCGGCGGCGCAAGCTGTCGCCTGGGGCCGGCGGCCAGCGGCCGTCCGAGGTGCGTCCGGCCGTCCCGTCCACGACCCGGGCAGGTTGTGGCCGTGGCCGGGACGGCCGGGTCCGTGGGGAGAGGTGCGAGGGTTCGTGCCGTGTGCCGGGTGGACGTGCGCATGTCGCCGGGAAGGAGCGCATGATCCGCCACGGAGGCGCAGGGTCTGTGACGAAGACCCATGGAAGGTCACGGTCCGTCCCCACTTCCTCATGCATCGCCCGGGTGCGTTCGTCGCTTGTA
>DASZUH010000260.1:0-9296 GCA_035547715.1 Solirubrobacterales bacterium | reverse complement strand
CGCCGCCGCGGCGGCGGTGGCATCGCGGGCGGCGAAGTACTCCTCGCCCTCGACGCTGATGTGGGGGACGACCCGGTCGAGCCAGGCCGGCATCCACCACGCCCACCTGCCCATCAGCTCCATCACCGCGGGCACCAGCAGACAGCGGACGACGGTCGAGTCGATCGCGATCGCGACCGCCAGCCCGACCCCGAACTCCTTCACCACCGGGTCGCCGCTCAGCACGAAGCTGGCGAAGACGCAGACCATGATCCCGGCCGCCGAGGTGATCACGCGGCCGGTGTTGGCGAGCCCTTCGACCACGGCGCGCCGCGGGTCGCCGTACTCGACGTAGTGCTCTTTCATCTGCGTCATCAGGAAGACCTCGTAGTCCATCGAGAGGCCGAAGAGGATCGCGAACATCAAGAGCGGCACGAAGCTGACGATCGGGATCGAGTGGTCGAGGCCGATCAGCGACGAGCCCCAGCCGAGCTGGAAGACGGCGGTGACGACGCCGTAGGAGGCGGCGACCGAGATCAGGTTCATCGCCGCCGCCTTGATCGGCACCAGGATCGAGCGGAAGGCCATCAGCAGGACGAGGAAGCTGAGCGCGACGACGACCGCGATCATCAGCGGCAGCTTTTCGGCGATCCGGCCGGCGAGGTCGATGTAGCCGGCGGTCTGGCCGCCGACGTAGGACCTGGCCTTGGTCCCTTCGAGCGCACCGGGGATCACTTCGTCGCGCAGGCTTTCGACCAGCGACACGGTCGCGTCGGCCCACGGCTCCGATTTCGAGATCACCGTGAAGACGGCGACCTTGTTGTCTTCGGAGAGGCTCGGTTCGGTCACCGCGGCGACGTCCGCGGCGCCGCCGATCGATTTCTGCAGGGCGGGCAGCACCTGCTGGGCTTCTGCGGGCGAGCTGAATTCGGAGGCGATCAGGAGCGGCCCGTTGACGCCCGGGCCGAAGCCCGTGTCGAGGCCGTCGTAGGCCTGGCGCGAGGTCGTTTCCTTGGGCAGCGCGCTGATGTCGTTCTGGCCGAGCTGCAGTTGGAAGATCGGCAGCGCCAGGATGCCGAGGACGACCAGGGCGGCGAGCGCCGAGCGCCAGGGCATCACCACGATCCGTTCGGCCCAACGGCGCCAGCCGTGCGGCTCCTTGTCGTCCGGATGGGTGCGACCGAGGTGGAACCGCAGGCTGTTGATGTGCGGGCCGAGCGCGCCCAGCATCGCGGGCAGCAGGGTCGCCGCCGCGCAGACCGCGACCACGACCGCGATCGCCGCGGTGAAGCCGAGCGTCGTCACCAGCGGGATCCCGGCGACGAGCAGCGAGCAGAGCGCGATCACCACGGTGAAGCCGGCGAAGACGACGGCGCCGCCCGCGGTCGCGGTCGCCCGCGCGATCGACTCGCGCAGCTCCATCCCGTCTTTCAGCTGCAGTTTGTGACGGGTGACGATGAAGAGGGCGTAGTCGATGCCGACGCCGAGGCCGATCATCGTCGCCAGCGTCGCCGCCACGCCGGGCACCTCGAACACGTGCTCGAGCAGGCGGATGATCGAGAGCGTGCAGGCGAGGCCGATCAGCGCGCCGACGATCGGCAGCATCATCGCCGTCGCCGTGCCGAAGGCGAAGAGCAGGATGATCACCGCCGCGACCAGGCCGATCAGCTCGGACTTCTCGGTCGAGGGCTTCGACAGCTGGTTGCCGACGTAGCCGCCGATCGAGGCGTTGCCGCCCGCCGCCTCGAACGGCTTCGCCGCGTCGAGCAGCTTCTGCGACTGGGCTTCGGTGATTTCGCCGGGCCCGACCCCGAGGACGACCGGGATGTAGCCGATGTTCGGGGCCTTCTGGCTGAGCGTCTGCGCGCCCGGCGCCAGCGGGCTCATCGCCGAGTTGACGTCCGGCAGTCCTTCGAGGTTCTTCGCCGTTTCTTCGACCGCCTTGGCGTACCTCGGTTCGCTCAGCTTGGTCCCGGCGGGCGCTTCCAGGACCAACGGGTTGGACCCGTAGGCCTGCTCGGGCAGGTTTTCTTCCAGCAGTTCGGTGGCGAGCGTCGAGCCGGTCCCCGGCAGCGTCAGGTTTTCGCTCGTCTTCGATCCGGACGCCTGACCGACCACGACGAGCGCGATCGCCAGGAGGATCCAGGCGGCGATGACGGGCCAGTGGTGGCGCGAGCACCAGCGGCCGATGGCGTAGAGAGGCCCGGTCACTGGCGCGCAGTATTCCCTAACCGGCGGTCGTCGGAAAGCGCAATATCGGGAAAATCGACGGAGACCGAGTCTCCCGATTTGCGGGGATTATTCGGGCGGCGGCGCGGTGCCGTTCTCGAACGGGACCGGGACCGAGGCGAGCGGGCCGGCGCCGAGGGCCTGGCGGATCAGGGTCAGGTGCTGGGCCTGGTCGGCGACGGTCGAGGCGAGCAGCGAGCGCGGCCAGGGCGCTTCGAGATTGGAGATCGCGCTCAGCTCCTCGTCGATCGTCGCCCCTTCGACTTCGTAGAGGAAGACGAGCCGTTCTTCGGCGGTCTTCGCCTCGCCGGGCTCGATCGCTTCCGGCGTCGCTTCCGCCGGCGCCTTCAGCCCGCGCAGCGCCTTGACGACGGCGTCGACGTGTTCCTGTTCCTGGGCGCGGAAGTAGGACGCCATGCGCGCGAGGCGCGGCGAGAGGTGCGGGATCACCGCCGCGTAGGCGGCGACCGCGCCTTCCTCGCGGGCGAGGACCTTGTTCAGCAGTTCGCCGTCGGGCGACTGCCGCGCGGGCGCTTCGGTCGCGGCGGCCTCGGTGGCGCGCGCCGTCGACGACCCCCCTCCCCCACAACCGGCGAGCAGGGCGGCCATGAGCAGGAGGACGACGGTCGCGCCGCCAAACGTGATTCGGTTCGGGGAGATGGAGCGCATCAGGCGATGGTCAACCTTATGAAGTCACGCGCGGCGGCGTTCGAGGCGCTCGCCGAGGAGGTGCACGGCTGCTTCAAGTGCCCGCGGCTGGTCGCCTGGCGCGAGGAGGTCGGGAAAGATCCGCCGCGTCGCTACCAGGGCCAGAAGTATTGGTCGCGACCGCTCAGCGGCTTCGGCGACCCGGCGGCGCGGATCATCGTCGTCGGCCTCGCCCCCGCCGCGCACGGCGGCAACCGCACCGGCCGCATGTTCACCGGCGACCGCTCCGCCGACTGGCTCTTCGCCGCGATGCACCGCGCCGGCCTCGCCAACCAGCCGACCTCCGAGCATCGCGGCGACGGCCTGAGGCTGCGCGACGCCTACGTCACGGCGGTGGTCAAGTGCGCGCCGCCGGCCAACCGGCCGACCACCGAGGAGCGCGACAACTGCCTGCCGTACCTGGAGCGTGAGCTCGAGCTCCTCGACCGCGCCCGCATCGTCGTCGCCCTCGGCAAGTTCGGCTGGGACGGGTTCCTCGCCGCCGCGCGCGCGATCGGGGTGGCCACGCCGCGGCCGAAGCCGCAGTTCGCCCACGGCGCCGAGGCGGTCCTCGACGAGCGCCTCACCCTGCTCGGCTGCTTCCACCCCAGCCAGCAGAACACCTTCACCGGCAAACTGACGGTGCCGATGATCGACGCCGTCTTCGGCCGCGCCGTGGAACTCGCATCTGCTCCCAAGTAGCGGCTTCCCGCGCCCTTACTCGGTAGCTCGCGCACCCACTATTAGAAGAACCTTCGCGTTTACCGGAACGGTTTCTACCTATATGGGACTCTCCCGCAATGACCTCGACGGTGGGCGGCGGGGCGTGAGATTCGGAGGTGATCGAATGGCGTTGCGGCGACCGCGGATCAAGCGGACGACGGAGTCCTTCCGTGCCCCGGACGGCGACTATTACCTGCGCCGGCCGAGCGCCGAACGGGACGTGCGGATCGAGCAGCCGGACGAGCGCGAAGTGCGGCTGCTCGAGGCGCTCGACGGCGAGCACACGCTGGAGCAGCTGCACGGCGAGTTCGGCGAGGAGATGGTCGACGACACGATCTCGCAGATGCAGGAGCTGGAAGTGATCGAGGACGCCGCCGACGACGACCTCGTCGACCCGGCCGAACTGGCCCGCTTCGATCGCCAGCTGCGCTACTTCTCTGACATCGGCACCGACGGCCTGGTGCCCTCGGAGTGCCAGCGGCGGCTGCGCGAGGCGAAGGTCGCGGTGCTCGGCGTCGGCGGGCTCGGCGGCTGGGCCGCCTGGTCGCTCGCCACCTGCGGGATCGGCGAGATGTGGCTGATCGACGGCGACCGGGTCGAGATCTCCAACCTCAACCGGCAGATCCTCTACACGCCCGCCGACATCGGCCTGCTGAAGGTCGAGGCGGCGGCGGCGCGCCTGCGCGCCTTCAACCCCGACGCGCGGATCACGGCGACCGCGCGGCGGCTCGGCAGCACGGTCGAGATCGCCGACTTCGTCGCCGGCGCCGACGTCGTCATCGACGCGATCGACTGGCCCGCCTTCGAAGTCGAGCTGTGGGTCAACGAGGCCTGCTTCGACCTCGGCATCCCCTACCTGACGATGAGCCACTTCCCGCCGGTCGCCCGGGTCGGGCCGCTCTACGTCCCCGGCGTGACCGGCTGCTACGTCTGCCAGAGCATCGCCTGGCGCCGCGAGTACCCGCTGCTCGACGCGGCGATCGAGGGCTCGCGGGCGAAACCGAGCCCGGCGGCGACGATCGGCCCGGCCTGCGGCCTGATCGCGGGGCAGGTCGGGATGGAGGTGATGCACCTGCTGACCGGGCTCGCCACGCCCTCGACCCAGGGCGTCGCCCACATCTACGACCTACGGACGATGGAGGTCGAACGCGACGGGATCGTGCCGGCGCCCGACTGCCCGATCTGCGGCCACCTCCCCCATGCCGACCGCACCGCGGTGAAGGAGGCGGCGGGCGGGTAGGGGTCGATTCGAGGACCGGGAGCGGTTGAAGCTGTCGCCCGGGGCGGCGGCCCAGGGGCCGGCGGCCGGGGCGGGCGGCCGTCCGAGTTGCGCCCGACCGTCCCGTCCACGGCCCTGGCAGGTTGTGGCCGTGGCCGGGACGGCCGGGTCCATGGGGTGAGGCGCGAGGGTTCGTGACGTGGGCCGGGGGAACGTGCGGGTCGTGCGCCGAGGGACGTGCGCGTGTCGTGGGGAAGTGGCGCATGATCGGCCACGAAGGCGCGGGTCCCGTGATGAAGACCCATGAAACGTCACGCTTCTCCCGACTTCCCGGGCCCCGGCCGTCAACCTGTCGCCTTTAGTAGCCCACAGGGCTACTAAAGGCGACAGGTTTCGTCCCGCACCCGGCGAAGGTGACCGAAGGCATGAGGAGCCGTGACGAATCCGGCAGAAGGGTGACGGGAGCGTGGAGCTCCTCCCGTCGCCGCGACGCCTTCCCGAACGCCCGCCCGTCGGCCTGCCGGGGAAGGCGGTCTCGGCGCAGGGTCCGTGACGAAGATCCATGGAAGGTCACGGTCTCGTCCCACCTCCACATCACCGCCCACGACGTCCGTGCACTTGTACCGCCCATGGGGGGGTACAACTGCACGAACGCCGTCCGCCTGATGTGAACCCGTGACGAACCGGGCGGAACCGTCACGGAAGTCCGGAGTTCCTCCCATCCCTGTGCCCACTTCCCCGCCCCTGGAATAAGGTTGGGACGTGGCCGAGAAGACCGCAACCGGGGCTGAGGCGGCGGCGATCGCGGCGGCGATCGCGCGCTTCGAGTCGGAGTTCGCCGGGGCGCCGGGGGGCGCGCTGGTGGATGCGATCGGACCGTGGCAGCGCGCCGCGCTGCTGGAGGGAGTGGGCGCCAAGCAGGACATCCAGGACCCGCAAGCACGAGGAGGAGCGAGATGGCAGTCGTGAAAATCATCGAGCTCGTCGGCAGTTCCAAGACCTCGACCGACGACGCCGCCAAACAGGCGCTGGCACAGGCGCAAGGTTCGCTGCGCAACATCCGCGCCGTGGACATCGTCTCGACCGGGATCCGCGGCGAGAACCTCGACGAGTACCGGGCGCACGTTCGCGTCGCCTTCCTGATCGAGGGATCGGAGGTCGGTTGATGGCGGAGGGCCGGCCGCGGGAGGTCGACCGCGACGAGGCGAGGAAGATGGTCGAGGCGGGCGCCCAGCTGGTGGACGTCCGCGCCGACCACGAGTGGGAGGCGGGCCACATCCCCGGCGCCGTCCACATCGCGCTGCCCGAGCTGGCGGCGCGGGCGGCCGAGATCGACCGCGAGCGGCCGGTGATCCTCTACTGCCGCACCGATAACCGCTCGGCCATGGCGGCCACGGCGCTGAGCGAGGCCGGCTACGACGCGGTGAAGCTCGCAGGCGGTGCGACCGGTTGGGAGGAAGAGGGCCTCGAACTCGAGCCGAAAG
Source organism: Solirubrobacterales bacterium (assembly GCA_035547715.1). GTDB lineage: Bacteria > Actinomycetota > Thermoleophilia > Solirubrobacterales > 70-9 > VAYN01. Next base: position 2,975 of record DASZUH010000260.1, on the reverse strand, counting down.
GCGGATACGTCGCCGAATCGGGCGAGGCGGCGGCGGTTTTGGAAGCCCGCAAACGCGCTTCCTGAGCCAAATCAGGCGGACCGAGGAATAAATACCCTAATCCCGGTCAGAGTTTTGCTAATTTCCTCCGCATGGAGGTCATAGTCGCCGAGAACAAGAAGCAGGAGGGCAAGGGCCGCGTCGGCACCCAGGAGAACCCTGAGACCTACGTCAACGTCCCTGGCCACATCATCCCGATCATCGAGCGCGAGTTCGACGACTTCGACAACGAAGCCGAGAAGTTCCTCGCCGATGAGCTGCCCGAGGCCGAGTTCATCGGCTTCCGGCTCAAACAGGGCGTCTACGGGCAGCGCCAGCCCGATGTCCAGATGGTCCGGGTCAAGCTTCCGTTCGGCGGCGTCACGCCGGACCAGATGGACGCCTTCGCCGATGTCGTCGAGCGCTGGGCGCCGCTGAACAAGGGCCACATCACCACCCGCCAGAACGTGCAGATCCACCACGTGCCGCTGCGCGACATGGAGGATCTGCTGAAGGTGATCTCCGAGTCCGGGCTCTCCACGCGCGAGGGCTGCGGCAACACGGTCCGCAACGTCACCGGCGACCCCTGGGCGGGCGTCGCCCCCGACGAGGTCTTCGACCCGACCGCGCACGCGATCGCCTACGTCCGCTACTTCGTCCGGCATCCGACGACGCAGCTGATGCCACGCAAGATCAAGACCGCCTTCTCCGGCTCCGACGAGGACCGCGCGATCACCGGCATCCACGACATCGCCTTCCTCGCCCGCGAACGGGACGGGGTCAAGGGCTTCGAGGTCCGGGTCGGCGGCGGCACCTCGATCATGGCCCGCGTCGCGCCGACGATCTACGACTTCGTCGAGGCCGACAACGGCGACTACCTGAAGGTCGCCGAGGCCGTCTTCCGCATCTTCGACCGCCAGGACTGGCTGCGCGTCAACCGCGCCCGGGCCCGGATCAAGGTCCTCGTCGACAAGATCGGCGCCGACGCCTTCCGCGACCTCCTCGACGAGGAGCTCCAGGGCGACTGGGTCTGCGAGCGCGAATTCGGCCCCGAGCTGGTCGAGCGGCTGCGCTTCGACGACGACGAGGAGGCGCGCGCACCGCAGGCATCCTCGCATCAGGCCGCCTCGCCGAACGGCGACCGCCAGGCCTTCGAGCGCTTCCTCGCCACCAACGTGCAGAAGCAGCGCCAGGAGGGCTTCTCCGCGGTCGAGGTGAAGATCGACCGCGGCGACCTGACCCCGGAGCAGTTCCGCGGCCTCGCCACGATCATGCGCGAGTACAGCGGCGGCAACGCCCGCTCGACCGTGCAGCAGAACCTGGTCCTGCGCTGGGTCCGCGACGAGTCGGTCTACGACGTCTGGACCAAGCTGGTCGAGCTCGGCCTCGGCGATCCGGGCGCCCGCGAGATCACCGACGTCGTCTCCTGCCCCGGCACCGACAGCTGCAAACTCGGGATCACCTCCTCGATGGGCCTCAACCGGGCCATCAAGGAGCGGGTCGACGAGATGCGGATCGACGACGCGCTGACCCGCCGGATCCACATCAAAATGAGCGGCTGCCCGAACGGCTGCAGCCAGCACCACATCGCCAACATCGGCTTCTACGGCGCCTCGCTGAAAGTCGGCGACCGCCAGATGCCCGCCTACATCCCGCACATCGGCGGCAACTACGAGGGCGGCGAGGTGATCTACGGCAAGCGGCTCAAGTCGCGGCTCCCGGCCAAACGGGTGCCGGAGGCGGTCGAGCGCTGGATCCGCGTCTACGAGGCCGAGCGCGCCGAGGGCGAGGAGTTCAACGCCTTCGCCGACCGCGCCGGGGCCGAGCGTTTCGAAGACGAGGTCAAGGATCTGACCATGCCGGCCGATTTCTCGCTCGAGACCATGCAGCAGTTCATCGACTGGCAGCGCGCCACCCCCTATAAAGTCGAGCGCGGCGAGGGGGAGTGCGCGATCTGACCTTCGCGCCCGCGGGTTACTGAAATGAAGCCGCCCCCCATCACCCTCTCCGGCAACGTGCCGACAGTCACCGACCTCGACCACGAGGCGATCGCCGACGAGCTCGAGAACCTCACCGCGGCGGAAACGCTGGAATGGATGTTCGACCAGTTCGGGTCGCGCCACTACATCGCCTGCTCGTTCCAGAAAACGTCGTCGGTGACCGCGCACCTCGCCTCCACGGTCAACCCCGAGGCGCGCTTCTTCTACCTCGACACCGACTTCCTCTTCCCGGAGACCTACGAGACCCGCGACCGGCTCGCCGAGAGCCTCGGGATCGAGTTCGACCGTTTCCACAACCTGACCCCCGCGGAGCAGGCGGAGCAGTACGGCGAGGAGCTCTGGAAGCGTGAGCCGGACGCCTGCTGCGGGGTCCGCAAGGTCGAGCCGATGCGCCGCGCCCTCTCATCCGTAGACTGCTGGGTCGCCGGCGTCCGCAGAGCGGATTCCAGCACCAGAGCCGGGGCCCCGAAGTTCGCCTGGGACAAGAAGTTCGGTCTCTGGAAGCTGAACCCGCTCGCCGACTGGTCCGAGCGCGACGTCTGGAACTACATCCATGAGCACCGCCTCCCCTACAACCCGCTTCACGATCGCGGCTACCCCTCGATCGGTTGCACCCACTGCACGCAGCCGGTGGGGCCTGGCGGTGATCTCCGCGACGGCCGCTGGGCCGGGGTCGAAAAGACCGAGTGCGGCATCAACTAGCGACCCTCTCGGGGGTCGCGCGGGGGTAACGTGGCGCTGATGGACGAGAGCACCAAACTGCGGCCCGCGTCGCTCGAGCTCGGTGATCTCGACACGCTCGAGGCGGAGTCGATCTTCATCATCCGCGAGGTCGCGGCCGAGTTCGAGCACCCGGTGATGCTCTTCTCCGGCGGCAAGGACTCGGTGCTGATGCTGCAGCTGGCGCGCAAGGCGTTCGCGCCGGCGCCGGTGCCGTTCCCGATCATGCACGTCGAC
>DASZUH010000259.1:0-2762 GCA_035547715.1 Solirubrobacterales bacterium | reverse complement strand
ACCGACGTCCACATCCACCGCTGGGACGCCTGGGCCGCGGCGACCGTCCCGGTGCCGATGGTGGTCGGCCACGAGTTCGTCGGCGAGGTGGTCGCGGTCGGCGCGAACGTCAACGACTTTCGCCCCGGCGACGTGGTCAGCGGCGAGGGCCACGTCGTCTGCGGCCGCTGCCGCAACTGCATGGCCGGGCGCCGCCACCTCTGCGCCCACACCAGCGGCGTCGGCGTCAACCGGCCCGGCGCCTTCGCCGAGTACATCGCACTGCCGATGACCAACGTCTGGCACCACCGCGACGGCGTCGACCCCGAGGTGGCGGCGATCTTCGACCCGCTCGGCAACGCCGTCCACACCGCGCTCGCCTTCAAGACCCTGGGCGAGGACGTGCTGATCACCGGCGCCGGGCCGATCGGCCTGATGGCGACCGCGGTCGTCCGCCACGCCGGCGCCCGTCACGTCGTCGTCAGCGACCCGAACGAGTTCCGCCTCGACCTGGCGCGGCGGATGGGCGCGACCTTGGCGGTCGACCCGACCGCGGTCGACCTCGCCGACGTGGGGCGCCGGCTCGGCATGGAGGAGGGCTTCGACGTCGGCCTCGAGATGTCGGGACAGCCGGCGGCGCTGCGCGACATGATCGCCGGCATGGCCCACGGCGGGCGGATCGCGATGCTCGGCATCCCCAGCGAGGAGATCGCGATCGACTGGAACCAGATCGTCTTCAACATGCTTACGGTGAAGGGCATCTACGGCCGTGAGATGTATGAGACTTGGTACATGATGAGCGTGATGCTGCAGTCCGGTCTCGACGTCTCCCCCGTCCTCACCCACCGCTTCCACCACAGCGAACACGAGCGCGCCTTCGCGGCGGCGATGGGCGACCGCGCCGCCAAGGTGCTGCTCGACTGGAGCTGAGGCGATGCTCGGCGACGCGCGCGGGCAGCTGGCCGGCGAACTGGCGGAGATCGACGCCGCCGGCCTGTACAAGTCCGAGCGCCTGATCGCCTCGCCGCAGCGGGGCGAGATCGCGGTCGCGGGCGAGGAGGTGATCAACCTCTGCGCCAACAACTACCTCGGCCTGGCCGACCACCCGGAGGTGATCGCCGCCGCCCACGAGGCGCTCGACCGCTGGGGCTACGGGATGGCCTCGGTCCGCTTCATCTGCGGCACGCAGGAGATCCACGTCGAGCTTGAGCGGCGCCTCAGCGAGTTCCTCGGCACCGAGAAGACGATCCTCTACAGCTCCTGCTTCGACGCCAACGGCGGCGTCTTCGAGACCCTGCTCGGTGGCGAGGACGCGGTCATCTCCGACGCCTTGAACCACGCCTCGATCATCGACGGCATCCGGCTCAGCAAGGCGCGCCGACTGCGCTACGCGAACGGCGACATGGAGGAGTTGGAGGCGCGGCTGGTCGAGGCGGGCGACGCGCGGCGGCGGTTGGTCGTCACCGACGGCGTCTTCTCGATGGACGGTTACCTGGCCCGGCTCGACCGGATCTGCGATCTTGCCGAGAGCTACGACGCGATGGTGATGGTCGACGACTCGCACGCGGTCGGCTTCGTCGGCCCGACCGGCCGGGGGACGCCGGAGCTCTTCGGCGTCGTCGACCGCGTCGACATCGTCACCGGGACGCTCGGCAAGGCGCTCGGCGGCGCCAGCGGCGGCTACGTCTCGGGCCGCGGAGAGATCGTCGACCTGCTCCGCCGGCGCTCCCGCCCCTACCTCTTCTCCAACGCCCTGGCGCCGCCGATCGTCGCCGCCTCGCTGCGGGTGCTCGACCTGCTCGAGCGCGGCGAGGCCCCGCTCGACCGGCTGCGCGCCAACACCGCGCTCTTCCGCCGCGAGATCGCCGCCCTCGGCTACGAGGTCCTGCCCGGCGACCACCCGATCGCGCCGGTGATGTTCGGCGACGTGAACCGCGCCAGCGAGGTCGCCGACCGCCTCCTCGGCGAGGGCGTCTACGTGATCGCCTTCTCCTACCCGGTGGTGCCGATGGGCGCCGCCCGGATCCGCACCCAGATGTCGGCGGCACACGACGAGGGGGAGCTCCGCCGCGCGATCGAGGCTTTCGCGCGGGTGCGCTGAGCGGGGAGGCGCCCGGGGAAGGGACGGGGGGCGGGGCAAGGGACGCGGCCGTCCCGTCCACGACCCGGGCGGGCTGTGGCCGTGGCCGGGACGGCCGAGGGTGCGGGGAGAGGTCACGGGTCCGTGCGTCCCGTGGGAGAGATGCGCAGCATCGGCCACGAAGGCGCAGGGTCCATGACAGGCCCCATGTTGAGGGGCCGACACCTTGCCATATCGGCAAGTTTTCGGCCCATCAACATGGCGTGGGCTCGGGACCGTAACGGGAGCGTGGAGTTCGTCGCGTCCCTGTGACCTTCCCCGGGCCCCGGGCTTCGATCGTCGGCCACGCGCACTCCGGTTGTCGCTTGGTCCGCATACGGGAACAAGCGACTAACGGAGGGCTCCGGACCCCGGGCCGCCCGGCCCGGGGCGCAGGTTCCGTCACGAAGACGCCCGGAACGTCACGCTCCGTCCCGTCCTCCTCGACGATCCCGGCCACGCGGTCGACCTAACCCACCCATGGCGCCGGTCAGGTCGACCGCGCCCTCCCGTGGGCGGGCCCGGGTGACGGAAGCCATGAGGACCCGTGACGAACCGGGCGGGACCATGACGGAAGCCCGCACCTCCCCTCGTCCCTTTGCCCCCTTCCCCACGGAACCCCCACGTCCCGGGCGTCTCGTGGCGGCCACAACCTGCCGGGGCC
>DASZUH010000258.1:0-5893 GCA_035547715.1 Solirubrobacterales bacterium | reverse complement strand
TCGCCTTTGGTCGCCCAGAGGGCGACCAAAGGCGACGGGTTGACGGTCGGGGCCCAGGAAGCCTGGAGGAACCGTGACGAACCGGGCCAAACCGTGACGGGAGCGTGGAGTTCCTCCCGGCCCTGTGACCTCTCTCCACGGACCCGGCCGTCCCGGCCACGGCCACAACCAGCCCGGGCCGTGGACGGGACGGCCGCGTCCCTTGCCCCTTCAGCTCCGGGCGCCGGCTTTCCCCGGTTTCCCCGGTTTCCCCGCTTTCGCCGCTTTCGCCGCTTTGCGTTTCCGCGGTTTCGCGGTCGCGCTGCGGCGCTGGGACGCGGGGACCTCCTCGATCGCGGTCGCATTCGCCAGCTGTTTGATCTGGCCCTCGAGGAATTTGGCCATCCGCTCCTCCTCGCGGCGGATGTCGCGGGCGAGTTTCGCCGTCTCTTTGTCGCCGACTTTGGTGGCGAAGACCTCGATCGCGAGGTAGGTGGAGATCTCCTCCTGCTCGGCGGTGAACTGGGTCTTGGCGTTCTTCAGCAGTTTCTCCTGCTCACCGCTGCCGCGGACCATGTGGATCGGGGCCCTCGCCACGGCGGTCGCCTTGCCGACCAGGGACGCCACCGTCTGGCCGCCGCCGCCCAGTTTCTTGATCCGTTTCTCGAGCGCTTTGGCGTGCGCTTTCGTCTCTTTGAGGTGCTCTTTCAGCCGTTTTTTGTACGGCGGCTTCGAGGTCATCGCGATGTCGGCCTGCAGGGCCATCTCGAGCTCGCGCTCGTTGCCGTAGGCCTCGCTCAGGTACTGGATCAGCTTCGCGTCGCGCTCGTTCGGGTCAGCCATGTCGCCTCCTCGTCTCGTGGGCAGGAAGCTCCTACCCGGTCGTCAGCTGACCACGCATTTTGCGCCGCCCGGCGATTCGCCTTTCGCCGGGAAGGCATGCGCCAGGGCGTGCGCGATCAACTCTGCGCGGGCAGCGTATCCCGGCGAGGTGAAGTGGATGCCGTCTTCGATGAACCAGGCGGTTTTGACGTCGCCTGCCCAGTTGTAGATACGCATGTTCGGGTAACGAAGACACGCTTTTTCGAGTTCCTCGTCCCACTTCTTCATGCCTTCCTCGGAATAAAATTCGGTCGCGTCGGGCAGGGTTTTGACGTTCACCCAGAGCACCGGTTCGTCGCCGATGATGTTCATCATCTTCTCGATCCGTTCGGCCAGCCCGACGCTCGAGCCGGCGGCGACGTCGGCCGCCTCGTTCGTCCCCAGGGCCAGCACCCAGCACCCTTTGTAGCCTTCGGCCTTCCACGCCTCGGCGACTTCCTGGGCGTTGGGCTGGTCTTCGTAGCGCTCTTCGATCGAGCGCGCGCCCTGCACCTCCATGTGCGTTTCCTTCACCCCGACTTCGGCGTAGCGGTTTTCGATCCGCTCTTTCGGGTTGGGCAGGTATTCGGCCGAGTCGAGCCCCTCGGAGGTCGAGTCGCCGATGTGGACGACGCGCCTGCACGACGTTTTCTGCGAGTCCGCGGCCTGCGCTTTGGTCAGCGGCACCGGGCCTTTGGTCCCCGCCGCGACCGCTTCCTTGACCCGGATCTGTTCGCCTTCGGCCTCGGCCTTGTTCAGCCCGGCCATCCCGGCGATGGCGATGACGAAGAGCACCGCGAGGGCGACGAGCACCATCCGCCCCGCGGGCGAGAAGGTCGTCCAGCCCCAGCCGAGCCGCCGGCGTTTCGCCAGCAGGCGGCCGATCGCGCCGTGGCGGATCGGCTCCTCGACGAATTTCCACGAGAGCGCCGCGATGATGAAGATCGCCGCCACCTGGAGGATGTCGCGGAGGAGGTTCTGGCCGTGGTGGTGCTGGGGCGAGGTGAGGACGATGATCGGCGTCTGCCAGAGGTAGATGCCGTAGGAGCGGACGCCGATCCAGCGCAGCGGTCGGCAGCCGAGCGCGTTGCCGAGCTTGCAGGCCGGGTGGGCGAGCGGCATCAGCACCATCACCGTCGCCAGCGAGAGGACGACGAAGCCGCCGCGGTAGAGGAACTGGGAGAACTCGCCGGTCCGCCAGATCATGATCGCGATGATCAGGAGGCCGACGCAGCCCATCAGGTCGAGGTTGCGGCGGGCCTGGAAGGTGATCCGCCTGCTCAGCCGGCGGCTCGGCCAGACCATCGCCAGGGCGGCGCCGAAAAGGAGCCCGGCGGCGCGGGTGTCGGTCCCGTAGTAGACCCGCGAGGGGTCAAGGCTCGGGTGGTAGAGGACCGCCATCAGGATCGAGGAGGCGATCGCCAGGCCGAGCGTCCAGAGCGCCAGCCGCGGCCGCAGCCCGTTGTCCTCGCGCTCGCCGACGAAGCGCAGCCCGATCAGCAGGATGAAGGGCCAGACGATGTAGAACTGCTCCTCGACCGACAGCGACCAGAGATGGTTCAGCGGCTGTTCGGGCGCGAAGCGCGCGAAGTACGACACGTTCGCGGCGATCTGCTGCCAGTTGTTGACGTAGAAGATCGCCGAGACGACCGCCTTGCGGAACTGGTCGGGCTGGGCCGGGCCGAAGACCGTCACCCAGGCGATCACGATCAGCAGCATCAGGAAGAGCGCCGGCAGCAGGCGGCGGGCGCGGCCGAGCCAGAAGCGGCCGAGGTGGATCGCTCCCCGGCGTATGAACTGGCCGAGCAGGATGTCGGTGATCAGGTAGCCGGAGAGGGTGAAGAAGATGCCGACGCCGAGCAGCCCGCCGGGGGCCCAGCCGAAGCCGAGGTGGAAGAAGATGACCGCCAGGACCGCGATCGCGCGCAGGCCGTCCAGCCCTGGCATGTAGCGCTCTCCGCGCGTAATCGGAACGGGCATCGGACCGAAGCATGTTAAGGACGGCGCAGGCTGATAGTTTGCCCGCCCGATGCAGGCGCTTTCCCGGATCGAGCCCCGACACGGTCGTACCGTGATCGTCGCGTTGGCCGGGATGCTCGTCGCCCTCGCCCTCGCGCTGGGCGCGCGGCCGGCCGGAGCGGCGCCGGGCGCCGCCGAAGCGACCAAGGCCTGCCCCGGCTTCCGCGTGCTCCACAACGACCGGATCGGCGCCGCCGTCTTCCCCGCCGGGACCTACACCGTCAACCTCGAAGACATGTCGCTCAACTGCAAGTCGAGCGCCGAACTCTTCGCCCGCTTCCTCGAGGACTGGGACGGCAACCTGCCGAAGCCCTGGACGGTGGCCGGGGAAGGGTCCGGCAAGGCGTCCTTCAATCGCGGCGCCCTCGGCGGCTTCTCGGTCGAACTGACCGCCAAGGGCAAGGAGGGCAGCGGCACGAACCCGGACCTCGGCACGCTCTGCCCAGGAACCTTCACGGTCAACTCGACGACGACGATCGAGACGCTCCGCTTCACCAAGGGCGCCTTCCTGATCTACCTGCCGCAGGGCTCGGGGATCACCTGCAACCGCGCCTCGGTCCTCTTCACCAGGTTCCTCGGCGCCGGCCGCACCCTGGCCTCGCCGTGGAAGCTCGCCAACCAGACGGCGACCTTCTACAAGTCGTCGAACCCGACGCGCTCCGCCTTCCGGATCGAATCGCCGAACGGCTCCGTCCGCCGCTAGCGGATCTCCTCCGCGCCCGCGCGCGAACCGTTTTGCCCCGATCGGGCAAGTACGGGATGTGAGCACGAAACAGACCGACGGCGAGGCGATCGCCGCGTCCCTCTCCGAACCGCGCGCCTTCGGCGTCGTCTTCGAACGGCACTTCGGCGCGATCCTGCGCTACCTGCGGCGGCGGCTCGACGACCGCCACGCCGAGGAAGCGGCGGCGCAGACCTTCTTCGTCGCCTTCGACGCCCGCGCGCGCTTCGACCGCCGGCAGGCGAGCGCGCGACCGTGGCTCTTCGGCATCGCCACCAACGTCGCCCGCCGCCACCGCCGCCACGAGGTCCGCGAGCTGCGGGCGATCGCGGCGCTCGAGCCCGAGGCAGGCGCCGACGCCGGTGCCGAGGGCAGCGAGGCGCGGCTCGACGCCGAGCGGATGCGCGGCGCCCTCGCCCGCTGCCTCGCCGAACTTCCCACCGAAGAGGCCGATGTCCTCTACCTGCTCGTCTGGGCCGAACTCGACCAACCCGAGATCGCCGCCGCTCTCGACGTGCCGCCGGGGACGGTCAAGTCCCGCCTCTCGCGCGCCCGCAGGCGCGTGCGCGAGGCGCTCGACCTCCCCGCCGACCTTCCCACCAACGATCTGAGCACGATCCGGAGGTAACCCATGCCCACTCCCACCGACGACCTCACCCTGATCAAGAGCTTCCGCGCCGAGCGCGACGCCGAGCCGCCCGAGGCGCGCGCGGCGATCTGGACCGCGCTCGAGGCGCGCATGGAGGCGGCGACGAGCGAGGCCCGCGCCTTCGGCGAGGCCGTCGCCGGCGCGGCGCCCCCCGCCCCGCCCGGTGCGCGCCGCGCCCGCCGCTCCGGCGACCGGCGCGAGCCCTCGCGGTGCCGGCGCCTCGGCCTCGCCTTCGCCGGCGCCGCGGTGGCCGCCGCGATCGTGGCCGGCGCGCTCGTGCTCGGCTCCGGCCCGACCGCGCAGCGCGCGAGCGCCGCCGAAATCCTCCACGAAGCCGCCGACGCCGCCGCCGAACTGCCGCCGACCTCGGTCCCCGGCCCCGGCCAGTACCTCTTCCGCAAGGAACGGCGCCTCGACCTGGAGGGCTGGCGCCACCCACTGCCGCCCGAGAACGCCGACGTCCCGACCAGCGTCATCGGCGGGATCGCGCACGGGCCCGACGCGTTCAACGCGCTGGTGCCGACGACGGTCTCCTCGTGGACCGGACAGGACGGCGCCGGGCGCCACCGCGAGGAACTGGGCACGCTCCGGTTCTGGAGCAGCGAAGAAGAAGCACGCTGGAAGGCGGCGGGCTCACCGCCTCCGTCCGGGTTCGACCCCGAATACCAGCAGCGCTACAAGTCGTCCTTCGGCGACGCCCGCGAGGTCAACTCGAGCGTCATCGACGTGGAAGGCAAAGGATGGGGCAACTTTCACTTCCCCGACACCTCGAAGCTGCCGACCGAAGGGAAGGCCCTGCGGCTCGCCACCGAAGCCAACGAACTCGAATTCACCGGCTTCAACCACGTCGCCAGATCGGCGACGCGCCTGAACGCCGAACAGACGCTGGAAGAACTGATCAACGTGCTGATGGAAGGCGAGCCGACGCCGGCGCTGCAGGCGGCGATCTTCGAGGCGCTGGCCGAACTGCCGGGGCTGGAAGTCAGCGAAGCGACCGACGGCCTCGGCCGCCAGGGCGAGGCGATCCGCCTCCAGCCCAAGGAAGGCTTCCGCGCCGAATACCTCTTCGACCCCGAAACCGGAGCGATGCTCGCCCAGCGCGGCGTGCTCGTCGACCCCGGGGCGACCCGCGGCTACGCCGAGATCCCCACCGGGACCGTGGTCAGCGAAAGGGACTTCATCGAAGAGGCGACCGTCGACTCGACCGAAGAAACCGGGCAGGGCTAGGGCTGTCGGTGCCCGTGGCGGGGCCGGGCGGGGTGGTTCGCGACCACGGCGGCCGTCCGAGTCACGTCCCGGGCGTCTCGTGGCGGCCCTGGCAGGTTGCCCGCTTGCCACGAGACGCCCGGGACGTAGGGGTTCCGTGGGGAGGCGGGCACAGGACGGGAGGAGCTCCACGCTCCCGTCACCCTTCTGCCCGGTTCGTCACGGATCCTCATCGGTTCCGTCACCCGGACCCGCCCACGGGAGGGCGCGGTCGACCTGACCGGCGCCATGGGTGGGTTAGGTCGACCACGTGGTCGGGATCGTCGAGGAGGACGGGACGGACCGTGACGTTCCGGGCGTCTTCGTGACGGTGACCGCACTTCCGGGCCTTCCCGGGCGGCCCGTCGGTGGTCCGATGCCCTCGCCGCCTTCGATCGACGGGCGGTCCGTCACCGTTC
>DASZUH010000257.1:0-2289 GCA_035547715.1 Solirubrobacterales bacterium | reverse complement strand
GTGTTCGTCTTGAACCGCACACGGCAATTGGAGGAAAACGGAGAGAACGATGGTTGACCTGGACCTCACCAAGAGGCAGAAGGAGATCTTCGACTTCATCCGCAAGTACGCGGCCAAGACCGGGTACCCGCCGACGGTGCGCGAGATCGGCAAGGCCGTCGGGCTGCACTCGTCCTCGACGGTCCACGCGCACCTCGCGAACCTCGAGAAGCTCGGCCTGCTGCGGCGCGACCCGTCGAAGCCGCGGGCGATCGAGCTGCTGATGACCGGGATGGACAAGGCGGTGAGCGTGGTCAAGCCGAGCAGCGGCATCCCGCTCGTCGGCTCCGTTGCCGCGGGCGCCCCGATCCTGGCCGAAGAGAACATCGAGGAGTACCTCGAAGTCCCCGACGTGATCGGCGGGGAGGACGGCGACTACATCCTCCAGATCCGCGGCGAATCGATGAAGAACGCCGGCATCCTCGAGGCCGACTACGTCGTCGTGCGCCCCGCCGACGACGCGACCGACGGCGAAATCGTCGTCGCCCTGATCGGCGAAGAGGCGACCGTCAAGCGCTACTTCCGCGAACCCGACCACATCCGCCTCCAGCCCGAGAACGAGGAAATGGAGCCGATCATCACGACCGAGGCAAGAGTTCTCGGCAAGGTGGTGGGGGTCTTCAGGAAGGTCTAGCCGGCACCTGCAAACCGGCGCCTGCCGGTGCGCTCCCCTCGACTCGCTCGCTGCGTCCTTGGCAGGCTTGGTTTTCGACGCCGCTGCGCCTACTCTTTTTGTTGCGAGCCAAGCGGACGCGGGGCGGGGAGAGAAAACCCCGCTTCGAGGAAAGTCCGGACACCAGAGGGCAGGGCGGTGGATAACGTCCACCCGGCGAAAGCCGCGGGAAAGTGCCACAGAAACATACGGCCGATGGCGCGGCCACACGTGAGCCGCGTACAGGCAAAGGTGAAAGGGTGCGGTAAGAGCGCACCGGCGTCGTGGTGACACGGCGGCCAGGCAAACCCCGCCCGGTGCAAGGCCAAGCAGGACCGTCGACCCGGCTCGGCGAGGTCCAGGTAGGTCGCAGGGCGCCTCGGCGCCCCGTCGTGGCTTCGGCCCGGCGAGATAGATGTCCGCTCACGACAGGATCCGGCTTATAGGCACGCTGTCGAAAGGCCCCGCCCCGGCGGGGCCTTTCCATGTTGATGGGCCGAAAACACGCCTATATGGCGGGTTTTCGGCCCATCAACCGGGTGCGCGCCGGGCTGGGTGCGGCCTTGGCAAGGTCGATTGCAGGGCTCGACCGGGGGGCGTGACCGGTCGATATATCCGCTGGTTGCGGACGCGACGCACGGCGGGTGCAACTTTTCTGTCTTAGCGTTTGCTAACCTGCCGCCAACTTCCGCTGAATCTTCGCCCACATATCGCGAAGAGTGGGGGACCCAATCGGTTGGGGCGAGTCGCGGCGACTGTCGCGTAGCGCATCTCTTTATGCGCGAGCCCGTCAGCTAACCCCGCAAGCGTCGTAAAGAGACATGAACGAAACCCCCCACCGCCTCGAGCGGACAATCGACTTTTTGGCAGTGCGTGGCCCGTCTCGGACGGCCCGCCACCTCCGCGCCGCGCTGCTCGCCGGCGCCCTCACGGTGCTCGCCTTCGCCATCGCTCCGGGCGCCCAGGCCGCGACCGGCGGTGCCGCCAGCGCCCTCCCGGTCGCCGCCGAAGAAGCGGCGTCGACCGAAGCGGCGGCGAGCGCCGCCAGTGCGTTCGACGAAGCGGAACTCTCCTTCACCCCGTTCCGCTTCGCCGGCGCCAGCTGGTATGGCGGCAAGACGATGTGGGGGCGCCACACCGCCTGCGGCCAGATCCTCCGCCCGACCACGATCGGGGTCGCCAACAAGACGCTTCCCTGCGGCACCCCGGTCAAGTTCATCTGGCACGGCCACTCGGTGATCGCCCCGGTGATCGACCGCGGCCCCTACGTCAGGGGCCGCGCCTGGGACCTCACCTCGGCTGCCGCCGAAAGCCTCGAATTCGAAGGCATCGGCCGCATCCAGTACGCGGTCGCCATCGAATACGCCTCCAAGGGCCTCCAGCTTTAAGACCTGAGCCGGTTGTTCAGCTCGGCGAGCCGGGCGGTGGGCGCGCTGCCGGCGAGGGGGCCCATGTGGTCGTCTGTTGTGGCGCCAGGGCTGGGCGTTGGGCGGGGTGGCCGTCCGAGGTGCGTTTGGCGGCGGTTCGCGGCCGTGGCGGCCGTCCGAGGTGGTCCCGGGCGTCTCGTGGCGGCCCTGGCAGGTTGTGGCCGCCACGAG
>DASZUH010000256.1:0-4355 GCA_035547715.1 Solirubrobacterales bacterium | reverse complement strand
GGCGAAGAGCAGCGGCCTGACCCGCGGCGCCGCGAAGACGCGCCGGTAGGCCGCGAGGCCCGTGGTCGTCTGCTCGGCGGTCGTCGCGGCCATCCGACCAGCGTCGCATGAAGTCGGGGGAAGGGTTCGGGCCGCGGCAAGCCGGCGCCCCGGGGGCGGGCGGGGGCGGCGCACGGGGCTGGCGGCCGTCCGAGGTGCGCCCGGCCGTCCCGTCCACGGCCCTGGCAGGTTGTGGCCGTGGCCGGAACGGCCGGGTCCATGGGGAGAGGAGGAGGGTCCATGCGTCCCTGCAAACTCACCGGGTCGGGACGCCGCGGGCGCGCGGGGCCCGCGAGGAAGGCGCGCCTTCCGTGACGAAGACCCATGGAAGGTCACGGTCCCTCCTCACTTCCTCATACCTCGCCCGGGTGCGTTCGTCGCTCGGACGCCCATGGTGGTCAAGCGACGAACGCGCCCTCCCGGCCCGGGGCGAAGGTGACCGAAGGCATGAGGACCCGTGACGTACCGGGCGGGACCGTGACGGGAGCGTGGAGTTCCTCCCGTCCGTGCGACCCTCTCGAGATCACCGCCCGCCGCCGGCCGCGGCGGGCCTCCGGTCGCCCTGGAGGCGGTCGGCGCGGGGTTCGTGACGAAGACCCACGGGACGTCATGGTCCCTCCCCACTTCCACATCACCCCCCCGACGACTGGTCACCTGTCCCCCTTATGGGGTGGACTGGTGACCAGTCGTGCACTTGTCCCCCTCATGGCGGGGACAAGTGCACGGACGTCCCCCGGCCTGATGTGGACCCGTGACGTTCCTCGCGGGACCGTGACGGGAGGGCGGAGATCGTGGCGAACCCTGCACCTTCCCTGCGGAACCCTCACGTCCCGGGCGTCTCGTGGCAAGCGGGCAACCTGCCAGGGCCGCCACGAGACGCCCGGGACCACCTCGGACGGCCGCAGCGGCCGCGAACCCCTCCCCTACCCCGCGACGAACTCGTAGAGCAGGAAGACGTTGAGGGCGATGATCAAGGAGGCGATGGCGCCGGCGACGATGCTCAGCCAGCGCGGGTTGACCAGCGCCCCCATGATCTCCCGCTTCGAGGCGATGATCAGCAGCGGCACCAGGGCGAAGGGGATGCCGAAGGAGAGGACGACCTGGGAGCCGACCAGCGCGTCGGTCGGGTTGACGCCGATCGCCAGGATCACGAGCGCCGGCGTCAAGGTCAACGCGCGGCGCAGGAAGAGCGGGATCCGGCGGTGGATGAAGCCCTGCATGACGACCTGGCCGGCCATCGTCCCGACCGAGGAGGAGGCGAAGCCGGAGGCGAGCAGGGCGACGCCGAAGATCGTCGCCGCCCCCTGCGAGTCGAGCCGTTCGAGCGCGGTGAAGGCGCCTTCGATCGTGTCGATGCCGGTCAGCCCGCCGCTGTGGAAGAGCGCCGCGGCGACGATCATCATCGCCAGGTTCACCAGCCCGGCCAGCGCCAGGGCGATCACCACGTCGATTTTCTCGAAGCGCAGGATGCGGCGGCGCTCGCCCTCGTCGCGGCCGACGATCCGGTGCTGGGTCAGCGCCGAGTGCAGGTAGATGACGTGCGGCATCACCGTCGCGCCGACGATCCCGGTCGCCAGCAGGATGCTTTCGGTGCCGCCGAATTCGGGGACGAAGAGGTGGCGGGCGACTTCGCCGCCGTCGGGGGAGGCGTTGAAGAGCTCGTAGGCGAAGGCGACGACGACGACGCCGACCAGCGTCGTGATCGCCGCCTCGAGTTTGCGGAAGCCGCGGCGCTGCAGGGCGAGCAGGGTGAAGGTGGCGACGCCGGTGATCAGCCCGGCGACGAAGAGCGGAATGCCGAAGAGGAGGTTGAGGCCGAGCGAGGCGCCGACGATCTCGGCCAGGTCACAGGCCATCGCGACGATCTCGGCCTGCAGCCAGAGGACGATCGAGGTGCGGCGGGAGAAGCGTTCGCGGCAGAGCTCGGCGAGGTTCTTGCCGGTGGCGATGCCGAGCTTCGCCGACTGCGCCTGGACCAGCATCGCGACCAGGTTGGCGGCGAGCACGACCCACAGCAGCATGTAGCCGAACTTGGCTCCGCCGCTGACGTTGGTGGCGAAGTTGCCGGGGTCGATGTAGGCGACCGCGGCGATGAAGGCCGGGCCGAGGAACGGCCAGAGGCGGGCGAGGCCGCGGGCGTCGCCGCTCAGGGAGCGGTGCGCGGCGTCGGCGACGGCGGCCTCGCCGGGGAGCGCCTGTTCGGCTTCCGAGCGCGCCGCGGGGGGCGTCACGGCGCCTCCCGATGCGGCGGCGCCCCGGGGACCGGCGGCAGGAGGTCCGGGCCCGGGATCGGATTCCCGTGGGGATCATGACTCGGTTCGCCGAGCTTCGCCGCGATCAGCTTCTCGAGGTCCTCGGAGATGTAGTGCTCGAGGACCTCGGCCTCGGCGTGGACGCGATCGTGCGGCATTCCCAGCGTTTCGGCGAGAAACGCCTCGAGCAGCCGGTGGTGGCGGATCACCTCCAATGCCACCCGCTCCCCCGCCGGGGTCAGCTCGACCCCCTTATAAGGGACGTAGTCGGCGAGGCCGAGGGCGGCGAGCTTGCGCAGCATCGTCGTCGCCGTCGCCGGCGTGACCCGCAGCCGCGCCGCCACCTCGCCGTTGGCGACCAGGCCCTCGCGGTCGCGGCCGAGGACGTAGACGGCCTTGGCGTAGTCCTGGATCGCCTGGGAGGTCGGGGTGGAGGGAGGATTAGACACGTCTAAAAGAAGAGTTTAGACACATCTAAAAGCCGGGCGCCGCGGCTTCCTAGAATCCCGGCCATGCCCGCCACCGTGGAGCTCGACGCCCAGTACCGCCAGCTGCGTGAGGAATGCGGGCTGCTCGAGCGGCCCGGGCGCGGCGCGATCGACGTGCTCGGCCCGGACGCGGCCGAGTACCTGCAGGGCCAGCTGACCAACGACGTCGAGGCGCTCGGCGTCGGCGAGGGCCAGTACGCGGCGCTGCTCGACCGCAAGGGTCACATGCAGACCGACCTGCGGGTGCTGCGGGTCGCCGCGGACGCGATCCTGCTCGACACCGAGCCGGAGACCAAGGACGCCGCGCTGCGCCACCTGACGATGTACTCGATCGGTCGCGACGTGGCGGTGGGCGACGCGACGGCGGAGCGGGCCTTCGTCTCGCTGATCGGTCCGCGCGCCGCCGAGGTCGCGGGCACGCCGCCGCTGCCGGAGTTCGCCAACGAGGCGACCAAGGTGGCGGGCGTCGACGTCCTCGCGGTCGGCACGCGCGACGGCATCGATCTTCTCCTCCCGCCCGACGAGCGCGAGCGCGTCGTCGGCGCGCTGCTCGACGCGGGCGCGGTCGAGGTCAGTCCCGAGGCGGTCGAGATCCTCCGGGTCGAGCGGGGCGTACCCCGCTTCGGCGCCGAGATGGACGCGGGCACGATGCCCGCCGAGGCAGCGATCGTCGAGGACGCGGTGAGCTTCACCAAGGGCTGCTACATCGGCCAGGAGACGGTGGCGCGGCTCCATTACAAGGGCAGGCCGAACCGTCACCTGCGCGGGCTGCGGCTGAGCGGGGCGGCGGCGCCGGGCGCCGCGCTGCGGCTCGGCGACAAGGAGGTGGGGACGCTCGGCGGCGCCGTCGTCTCCCCCGCCCTCGGGCCGATCGGCCTCGCCATCGTCCGCCGCGAGGCGGAGCCGGGGACGCAGCTCACCGTAGGTGAAGATGGCGTTACGGCTGAAGTTGTCGCCCTCCCCTTCGGCTAGATTCACCCCGAGATGGTTCTCGGGAGAGCCAGAGTCGCGGGGGGCGGCGCGCTCGCCGCGCTGATCCTGGCCGTCGTCGGGGCGGGCTGCGGCGCCGAGAGCCACCCCAACGAACCGCGCCCGGCGGTGCCGACGCGGGTCAGCGTGACGATCGGCGCGGGCGGCATCGAAGTCCAGCCCCGGGCGATCGGCATGGGCCCCGAAAAGCACCAACAGCTGCCGCAGAACCAGGACCACCCGCAGCCGCCGATCAAGACCCAGAGGCCGCTCGACGTCGTCTTCGTCACCGCGAACCAGACGGGATCCGACGAGAAGCTCGTGATCAAGGGCCCGAAGTCGGCGACCTCGGAAACGATCACCGCCAACAGCCCGGCGACCTTCGCCACCGAACTGCCGGCCGGGACGTACACGATCTCCGCCGGCGACGGCGGCGCGAAAGCGAGCCTCAAGGTCGGCCCTTACCGGGCCAGCAGCAAGAACGATCTGCTGCTGCCGTAGGGAGTTCGGGGGCGGGGCGGCTGGCCCGCGATTCGCGGCCGTGGCGGCCGTCCGAGGTGGTCCCGGGCGTCTCGTGGCGGCCCTGGCAGGTTGTGGCCGCCACGAG
>DASZUH010000255.1:0-1752 GCA_035547715.1 Solirubrobacterales bacterium | reverse complement strand
CGGAGGCCTCGGGACCCGGATCCAGGTGACCGAGGCCATGGGGATCCGTGACGAACCGGGCGGAACCATGACGGAAGCCCACAACTCCTCCCGTCCCTGTGCACCCTTCCCCACGGAACCCCCACGTCCCGGGCGTCTCGTGGCGGCCACAACCTGCCAGGGCCGTCACGAGACGCCCGGGACGCATCTCGGACGGGCGGGGCGGCCGCGAATCGCGCGGCCGCGGACTTCGCCCCGCCCTACGGCGCGGCCGGGATCACGGCGATCTCCTCGAGGGCGAACTTGCCGTTCGCCTCGTCGGGATCGCCGAGCGGGTAGCGGCCGCTGAAGCAGGCGTCGCAGTGGTCTTCGGGGCCGCTGCCGATCGCCTCGTAGACGCCCTCCATCGAGAGGTAGGCGAGGCTGTCGGCGTCGAGCTCGTCGGCGATCTCGTCGACCGTGCGGCCGTGGGCGATCATCTCCTCGCGGGTCGACATGTCGACGCCGTAGTGGCAGGGGTTGCGGATCGGCGGCGCCGAGATCCGCATGTGCACCTCGCGCGCGCCCGCGCCGCGCAGCATCCCGACGATCTGCCGGGTGGTGTTGCCGCGCACGATCGAGTCGTCGACGACGACCAGCCGTTTGCCGGCGACGATCTCCGGCAGCGGGTTGAACTTGAGGCGCAGGCCGTGCTTGCGGAGCTCCTGACCGGGCTGGATAAAGGTGCGGGCGACGTAGCGGTTCTTGATCAGGCCGTCGTCGCGGGGCAGCCCCGAGGCGCGCGCGAAGCCCGCCGCCGCCGGGTTGCCGGAGTCCGGCACCGCGATCACCAGGTCGGCGTCGACCGGCGCCTCGCGCCAGAGGATCTCGCCCATCCGCCCGCGCGCCTGCTGCAGGACGACGCCCTCCATGCGGCTGTCGGGGCGGGAGAAGTAGATGTGCTCGAAGACGCAGGTCGAGCGCCGCACGCCCTTCACCACCTGCCGCGTCTCCAGCCCGCGCTCGGTCAACGACACCATCTCGCCGGGGTGCACCTCGCGCAGCAGTTCGGCGCCGATGATGTCGAAGGCGCAGCTCTCGGAGGCGACGACGAAGCGGTCCTCGAGCCGGCCCAGGCTGAGTGGCCGGATCCCGTGCGGATCGCGGAAGGCGACGATCGCGTGCTTGGTCATCACCACGGTCGAGTAGGCGCCTTCGAGCCGCGGCATCACCTGCTCGACCGCGTCCTCGATCGTCCTCCCCCCGTGGGAGGAGAGCAGCGCCGCCATGATCTCCGAGTCGCTGGTGCCGCGGAAGTCGATCCCGCGCCCCTTCAGCTCCCCCCACAGCTCGACCGCGTTGGTCAGGTTGCCGTTGTGGGCGAGCGCCACCTCGCGGCCGTCATCGCGCCAGATCGGCTGCGCGTTCTCCCAGGAGCCGCCACCGGTGGTCGAGTAACGGACGTGGCCGATCGCCATGTCGCCGTAGAGCGCCCGCAGCTTCTCCTCGTCGAAGACCTGGGACACGAGGCCGGCGTCGCGCATCGTGGTGATGTGGCCGCCCTCGCAGGTGGCGATCCCGGCCGACTCCTGGCCGCGGTGCTGCAGCGCGTAGAGCGCGAAGTAGGCGAGGCGGGAGACGTCGTGGCCCGGTGCGTAGACGCCGAAGACCCCGCATTCATCGCGGGGGCCGTCGCGGTCAACCGGGAACCGCTCGAACGTGGTCAAGGAGCGCGCTTTCCTCGTTGGCTAGGGACGATCGGAGCGCAGGCGGATCGCCGACCGATCGCCTACC
>DASZUH010000254.1:0-5477 GCA_035547715.1 Solirubrobacterales bacterium | reverse complement strand
TGCGCCCGACTGGATTCGAACCAGTGACCTTCGGTTTCGTAGACCGACGCTCTATCCGGCTGAGCTACGGGCGCATGCCGGCGGGGTGGGCGCACGGGGGCGGCCGCTCCGCGGGAGGCGGAGATTCTAGCTGCGGACGACCATCGCGGCCCAGCGGCCGGCGTTGTGGGCGACGGAGACCGGGATGTCGAAGGTCTCCGAGACGGCCTCGCTGGTGAGGACGGCGCCGACCTGGCCCGCCGCGACGATGCCGCCATCGCGGAGGAGGAGGGCGTGGGTGGTGGTCGCGGGGATCTCCTCGAGGTGGTGGGTGACGATGACGGTGGGGAGGTCGACGTTGGCTTCGGCCATCGTGTCGAGGGAGGCGATCAGGCGCTCGCGCGAGGGCAGGTCGAGGCCGGTCGTCGGCTCGTCGAGAAGGAGCAGCCGCGGTTCGTCCATGAGGCTCCGGGCGAGGAGGAGGCGCTGGCGCTCCCCCTGCGAGCAGTCTTCGAACCTGCGGTCGCGCAGGGGCTCGACGCCGATTTCGCCCATCAGGCGGTCGGCGCGGGCACGGTCGTCGTCGGTGACCCGGTCGTGGAGGAGCGCGATCGATCCGGTCGCCCCGGTCAGCACCACCTCGAAGCCGGTGTAGCGGCCCTGGATGCGGCGGGTGAGCGCGGGCTCGAGCGTCCCGATCGACTCGCGCAACTTGCGCATGTCGACCGCGCCGAGCGTCTCCCCCAGCACTTCGACCGTCCCCGCCGAGGGATGCGAGAACGCCGCGGCCATGCTGAGCAGGGTCGTCTTCCCCGCCCCGTTCGGCCCCAGCACCACCCAGTGCTCGCCACGCTCGACCGTCCAGTTCACCCCGTGCAGGAGCACCGCGCGGCGTTCCTCGGCGGCGACCCAGCGCCACACGTCCACCTCCGTCATCCGGATCGCGGCCATCGTCCCTCCCGCCGCGCTCAGGAAGACGCCGGGTCTTTGAGCTTGACGTTCCAGTCGACCGTCGCAGTGGCGACGGTGGCGCCCTCGGCGTCGGTCAGCTCGACCTCGACCGAGAAGTCGACGCGGCCCTCGGCATCGAGCGTGGCGAGCGCGTCGGCGGCGGGCGTGGTCAGCCGGGCCCGCGCCTCGATCGGGCCGCGCGCGACCTTCGCGTAGGCGATCTCGGCGGAGCGCGCGAGCGGCGTCACGTCGCCCATCCGCGCCGCGAAGGCGCCGACGAAGGCGGCCCCGCTCGCCGTCTCGGCGACCCCGAAGAGCGCCCCGGCGTGCTGGCTGCCGACGTGGTTGTGGAGCTCGGGGCGATCGGGCAGGAGCGCCGTCGCCTCGCCCTCCGACATCGACGTGACCTCGATTCCCATGTGGGCGATGTAGGGCACGGCGATCGCCATGCCCTTGGCGATCGCGTCGAAATCGATGTCCATCGCGACACCCTACCCGGGCCGCGCGGGCACAAGCGCGTTCGCAGTTCCGGGTGCCATCCGCCCGAAAGTGCGAACTCACCGGGCGGGGTCAGCGGCCCTCGAACTCCGCGTGCCCGGGGCCGCCGTGCTCGAGGAACGTCCGCACCGCGTTCCGCAGGTCCTCGGTCGCGAAGAGCTCCGCCGCCTCGGTCCGCACGACCTCGTCGGCCGCCGGGATGCCGCCTTCGCGGAAGCGCCGCAGGATCCGCTTGGTCATCGCGTGGGCGCGGGTCGGGCCGGCGGCGAGCTCGTCGGCGAACGCGCGGGAGAGCGCCGCGAACTCCTCCTCCGGGTAGATCTCGTTGACGACGCCCCAGCGCTCGAGCTCGACCGCGTCGAAGAGGTCGCCGCGCATGACGAGCTGGCGGGCGCGGCCGGAGCCGGCCCGCTCGGCGAGCCGCTGCGTGCCGCCCATCGACGGCGTCAGGCCGACCACCTTCTCGACCAGGCCGAAGCGGGCGGCGGGGGAGGCGACGATCAGGTCGCAGGCGAGCGCCAGCTCGAAGGCGGCGGTGAGGGTCAGCGCGTGGGCGGCGAAGACGACCGGCGCGGGCAGCTCTTCGACCGCGTCGATCAGCCCCAGCAGGTCGGTCCAGAGCGCCGCGCCCTCGGCCGGGGTCAGGCCGTCGAAGACGTGCACGTCGACGCCACCGGAGACGGCGCGCCCGGCGGCGTTGATCAGGACCGCGCGCGGCGGCTCCTCGACGAGCGCCCGGATCGCCACCCCGAGGTCCGCGATCATCGCCGCGTCGAAGAGGTTCAGCGGCGGGCTGTCGAGCGTGAGGACGGTGAGCCCGTTCGGTTCCGCTTCGACCCGGACCACCGGCGTGCGATCTCCCATGCGGGAAATCTAGCCGGGATTACGGGACGCGGTGGACCTCGAAGAGGTTCGTCCCCAGTTCCTGGTCGGGCAGCCCCGCGGTGATGCCGATCAGCTCGCCGCTGTGCGCGACGCCGTGTTTCGCCGCGATCGCGGCGCAGTCGTCGAGCAGCGCGCGGATGTCCTCCTGCTGCTCGACCTGGACCGCGGTGACGCCGAAGAGGAGCGCCAGCCGACGCACCGTCTCCAGCCGCGGCGAGAGCGCCAGCACCGGCACGTTCGGCCGGTGGGCGGAGAGGATCCGCGCCGTCCGCCCGCTCGTCGTCGGCACCACCAGCGCTTTCAGCCCCAGCCGGTAGACCGCGCCGACGGCGCTCTGGGCGACCGAGTCGGCGACATCCTGCGTCGCCTGGTCGGTGCGGCTGAAGAGCCACTCGCCGTAGCGCAGGTCGGGCTCGGTCGCGCGCGCGATCCGGTCCATCACCCGCACCGCCTCGACCGGGTTGTCGCCGACCGCGGTCTCCTCGGAGAGCATGATCGCGTCGGTGCCGTCGTAGATCGCGTTGGCGACGTCGGTCACCTCGGCGCGGGTCGGGCGCCGCGCGGTCACCATCGAGGCGAGCATCTGCGTCGCCGTCACGACCGGCTTCGACTGGCGCCCGGCGGTGCGGATCAGGTGCTTCTGCAGGATCGGCACCTCGGCCAGCGGCACTTCGATGCCGAGGTCGCCGCGGGCGACCATGATCCCGCCGGTAGCCGCCGCGACGATCTCCTCGACGTTCTGCGCCGCCTGCTGGCGCTCGATCTTCGCCACCAGCGGGATGTCGGAGCCGAGGCTGCGGAGGCGCTCGGTCACCGGGATCAGGTCGGAGGCGGAGGAGACGAAGGAGACGGCGATGAGGTCGATCCCCTGCCTGACCGAGAAGTCGACCCAGCCGAGGTCGGACTCGGTCGCGGCGGGCAGTTCGGCGCCGCCGGGGATGTTCATCCCCTTATGTGAGCTGAGCGTGCCGCCGACCTCGACCTCGGCGTCGATGCCGCCGTCGAGACGGTCGCCGACGCGCAGCCGGATCGCGCCGTCGGCGAGGTAGACGAGCTGGTTCTCCTGCAGCCCGGTGACGCCGGACCAGGAGACCGGGATCGTCTCGCGGTCGCCCTCGATCTCGCGCGGGGTCAGGGTCACGTGCATGCCGGTCTCGAGCTCGGCGTAGTCGTCGCGGATGTTGCCGATGCGGAGCTTCGGCCCGGGCAGGTCGCCGAGGATCGCCACCTGGCGGCCGAGCGAGTCGGAGGCCTTGCGGATCGTCTCGATCGTCTGCGCGTGCTTGTCGGGGCCGGCGTGGGAGAAGTTGAGGCGGAAGACGTCGGCGCCGGCCGCGATCAGCTGCTCGAGCACGCCGAGGTCCCACGAGGCGGGGCCGACCGTGGCGATGATCTTGGTGCGCCGCTCGAGGTGGGCGCTGGGCTTGGCGAGGGGATAGGTCGACATCAGCGACCAGAGTAGTGAGCGGCGCGCGCGACCGGTGAAAGGGACGTGACCGGGGCGGCCGAATGGGTGGTTCGCTCCCGGGCGGGCGCGGTCGACCTGGGTGGTTCCGCGCGGGCAGGCGCGGCGGACGGGCGGGCGCGGTCGACCGTACCCACCGCCGCCCGAGGCGCGGTCGACCGTACCCACCTATGGCGCCGGTCAGGTCGACCGCCCGCTCCCGGCCGCCGGTCAGGTCGACCGCACGACGATTTGTGTGAGATCGCTCCGGTTGACCGTGACACCGATCTATGTCACTTTCTCCCTGTGGCCTCCTCCCCCAGCGCCATCGACTCGGAGCGCCGCGAGGCGACGTCCCCGGAGCGGCCGGCCGCCGCGCCCGCGCCCGCTCAGCCCGTGCCCCTTCACCCGGAGCTCGTCGGCACCGCTCCGCCCTCCCCGGCCGGGCCGATCGACGCGGCCGAGGCCGCGACGCTCGCCGCCCCGCCCGACATCCCCCTGCCGAAGCTCGCCCAGACGATGCGCTTCAGCATCCGCCAGATCGAGTTCGTCTTCCGCTACCGGCGCGAGCTCGGCGAAACCTTCCGCATGCGCGGCGTGATCCCCGGCGGCCCCGTCATCACCAGCCATCCGGACCACGTCCGCTCGCTCTTCACGGCGAAGCCCGAGCAGGCCCCGTCGCTGACCGGCGAGTCGCCGCTGCGGCCGATCCTCGGGCCGAACTCGGTGCTGACCGCGGTCGGCCCGCGCCACATGCGCCAGCGCAAGCTGCTGCTGCCGCCCTTCCACGGCGAGGCGATCGCCCAGTACGTGGAGATGATCGCCACGGTGGCGGAGCGGGAGATCGACCGCTGGCCGGTCGGCGAGCCCTTCGCGCTGGCGCCGCGCATGCAGGCGATCACGCTCGACGTGATCATGGCCGGGATCTTCGGCGTCGAGGGCAAGCCCGCGCCGGGGACGCCGGAGGCGGCGCTGCGGACCTCGATCCGCAAGGCGATGGCGGCGTCGACCTGGCCGACCTCGCAGCTCACCGAACTCCTCCACGTCGGGCGAGAGGAGCCGATGGGCCCGATGAAGCTGGCGATCGACATGATCGACCGGCCGACCTACGCGGTGATCCGCACGCGGCGCCGGGCGGCGGACCTCGAGGAGCGCCGCGACATCCTCTCCCTGCTGCTGCAGGCGCGGACCGAGGACGGCGAGGCACTCGACGACAAAGAACTCCGCGACGAGCTCCTGACCCTGGTCCTGGCCGGCCACGAGACGACGGCCAACTCGCTGGCCTGGGCGTGGGAGCGACTCGTCCGCAATCCGGGGCCGCACGAGGCGCTGCTGGCGGCGGTGCGCGGCGGCGCCGGGCCCGACGGCGAGTCCGCCGAGGACCGGGTCGAGGCGACGATCGTCGAGACCATGCGCTCCCGCCCCGTGATCCCGATCATCGGCCGCCGCGTGCAGGTCCCCTGGCGCCTCGGCGACTACGCGACCCCGCCGGGCACCGCGATCGCGATGTCGATCCTCCTCGTCCACCACCGCGAGGACGTCTACCCCGACCCCTTCGCCTTCCGCCCCGAGCGCTTCCTCGGCCGCAAGCCCGGCACCTACGACTGGATCCCCTTCGGCGGCGGGATACGCCGCTGCCTCGGCGCCGCCCTGGCGATGGCCGAGCAACGCGTCGTCCTCACGACCATGGCGAGGCGCCTCGACCTCGAGGCCGACACCC
>DASZUH010000253.1:0-7883 GCA_035547715.1 Solirubrobacterales bacterium | reverse complement strand
CTCGTGGCGGCCACAACCTGCCAGGGCCGCCACGAGACGCCCGGGACGTGACTCGGACGGCCGCAACGACCGTGGAATCAACCACCTAGGCCGCCGCGTCCAGACCGCGAACGAGCTCTTGGACGCCCATCTGGACCGCCTCCCAGGGGGAGCCGAGCGGCGGCGTGTAGGAGAGATCGAGATCGGCGAAGGCGTCGGCGGTCATCTCGTTGAAGATCGCCGTCGCCGGGATGTCGATCCGCTTGGCGACCTCCGAGCCGCGATGGCCGACGAGCTGCACGCCGAGCAGGCGGCCGCCTCGGCGATCGCCGGTGAGGCGCATCGCGATCGGCCGCGCGCCGGGGTAGTAGGCCTTGTGGTCGTCGGGGCGGGCGGCCACGGTCAGCGGGTCGAAGCCGGCCGCCACCGCCTCGTCGTCGCGCAGGCCGGTCCGGGCCGCGACGAGGTCGAAGACCTTCACGACCTGGGTGCCGAGGCTGCCCGCGAACTCGCGCGACCCGCCGAGCGCGTTCTCGCCCGCCACGCGGCCCTGCTTGTGGGCGGTGGTGCCGAGAGGGAGGTAGCTCTCGCCGAGCAGCCGGTGGTGGGTGACGACGCAGTCCCCGGCGGCGAAGACGTCGGGCAGGGTCGTGCGCATCTCCCGGTCGACCGCGATCGCGCCCCTCGCGCCGAGCCGGGCGCCGGCGGCCGCGGCGAGAGCGACGTCCGGGCGCACCCCGACCACGACCAGGACGACGTCGGCCGGGAACGAGAGCGCCTGTCCCTCGGCGTCGACGGCCCGCACGATGGCCCGACCCGCGTCTCCCTCGCCGCTCGCCACGGCCTCGACCCGGGTCCCGCAATGCACGTCGACGCCGTTGCGGACCAGCTCCTCCCTGACCACCGCGCCGAGCTCGGGATCGACGGTCGGCAGCACCTCGCCGAGCTGCTCGACCTGGGTGACCTCGAGGCCTCGCAGGCGCAGGCCCTCGGCCATCTCGATCCCGATGTAGCCGGCGCCGACGATGACCGCGCGGCGCATCGGCTCCCGCCCCAGCGTCTCCATCAGCTCGAAGGTGTCGCCGATCGAGTGCAGGAGGTGGACCCCGTCGGCGGGGCCGAGCCGGTCCAGGCCCGCGATCGGCGGGCGCACCGGCACCGCGCCGGTGCCGACGATCAGGGCGTCGTACCCGATCGCCCCGCCGCCGGCGGTGAGGATCCGGTGCTCCGCGGGCTCGATCGCGGTGACGCGGGTGTCGAGCCGCAGCGACATCCCGGTCGCCTCCAGGTCCGCGTGGCTGCGATGGGCGAGGGCCTGCCAGTCGCCGACCTCGCCGGACACGTAGTAGGGGATCCCGCAGATGGAGAAGTTCGGGAAGGCGTCCGCGACGACGACGGTGAAGGCACAATCGGGGTCCAATTCGCGCGCCCGCAGCGCCGCGCTGATCCCGGCGTCACTGCCGCCGATCGCGACGACGTGCACCTCAGGCCTCCTTGGCGACGGCGCGCGAGCGGTCGTCGCCCCGCTCGTGGGGGATGAGGATCTCGGCCGCCTCCGCGGCGGTGATGTCGGGGTAGAGGACGCGGATCACGCCGATCGCGACCCCGGCGCCGACGAGCTGGAAGACGATGAAGGCGGGCACCGAGGCCGGCGCGATGCCGGCGAAGGTGTCCGAGAGCATCCGCCCGACGTCGATCGCCGGGTTGGCGAAGCTGGTCGAGCTGGTGAAGAAGTAGGCGGCGCCGATGTAGGCGCCGACCGCCGCCGGGGCGAGGTTGCCGCGGCGGGTGCGGGCGAGCGAGAAGATCACCAGCAGCAGGCCCAGCGTCGCGACGACCTCGGCGAAGAGGTGGGAGGGAGAGGCGCGGTGGTGGGTCGAGATCGAGATCGCGGTGAGGGCGAACATCGCGTTCGCGGCGACCGCGCCGGTGATGCAGCCGACCACCTGGGCGGGGATATAGGCGAGGGCGTGGCGCCACCCGAGCCCGCCGAAGGCGGCATCGACGAGCGAGACCACCGGGTTGAAATGGGCGCCGGAGACCGGGCCGAACATGAGGATGATCGCGAAGAGGCCGGTGGCCGTGGCGGCGGCGTTCTCGAAGAGCTGCAGTCCCGCGTCGGCGGGGGACATCGCGGCGGCGGCGATTCCCGAGCCGATCACGATCGCGGCGAGGAACGCCGAGCCGAGGAACTCGGCGAAGAGGCGGCGGGCGAGGGGTGCGTCGGTCATCGGAGCGGACGGCTCGATCCTAAGCATTGACAGATGACGATTCAATAGATAAACGTAGATAGATGAGCGTCGATCTGGAGCTGACCCCGAAGCAGAAGCGACCGGCCGGCGAACCCTGCTGCGAGCCGGTCGTCTATCCCGACGTCGAGCGCGAGCAGGCCGAGCGCATGGCGGCGATCGCCAAGGCCCTCGGCGACCCGGTCCGCCTGCAACTGGTCGACGTGCTGCGCAAGCACGCCGGCAAGGTCTGCGTCTGCGAGCTGGTCCCGCTCTTCGACCTCTCCCAGCCGACCGTCTCCCACCACCTGAAGAAACTGCGCGACGCCGGCATCGTCGGCTCCGAGCGCGACGGCCTCTGGGCCTACTACTACGTGATCCCCGACGCCCTCGAGGAGCTCTCCGCATGGCTGAGCTGAGGTCGCTCGGCTGCCTCCTCCCACGAAAGCAAACAACCGTACGTTAGAATTCCGCCGGTGATGGGGTTGGACGCCGTCCTGCTGCATGACGAATTCGGTGATCGGCACGTCTGGGACGCGGCCGTCGCCCGGGGACTCGGCGACCGCCGGCGGGTGGTCGCGATCGACTTCGATCGTGATGCCGGGAGCGGCGGGCGCGGGTTCGAGGCCTGGACCGAGGAGGCGCTGGCCGCGATCGATCGGTGCGCCGGCGGGCGCGCCGCGCTGGTCGGCACCGGCACCGGCGGCATCGTCGCGACGGCCGCGGCGGCGCGGCGCCCCGACCTGGTCGAGTCGGTGGTCTTGGTCGCCCCTCGCCTCGGCGCCGTCGAGACCGCCCTTCTGGCCCCGGTCGAGTGCCCGGTGGCGATCGTCCACGGCGAACGCGGCCGGGCGATCTCCTCGCTCGCGATCGAGTCGTTGGAGGCGATCCTGGGGCGGGCGGTCGCGGTGACGGTGGTCACGGGCGCGGCCGACGACCTGCTCCGGACGCGGCCGGCCGCGACCGCCGGGGCGATCGCCGGCGCCCTGACGGCGGCCGCGTGGGCGGGGCCCGTCGGCTCGCCGGCCTGAGTGAGGCGTTCAGCGGCGGCGGAAGCCGGCGAGCGCCTGCCTGTGGTCCTCGCTGCCCAGGCATTCGACCGACGCCTCGACCGCGGCGTCGAGGCCTTGGCGCGAGCGCAGCAGGCGTTTGGCGACCCGCAGCGCGAAGCCCGGGTTCGCGGCGATCTCCGCGGCCAGCGATTCCGCCTCGGCCTCGGCGCTCGCCGCCGCGATCACGTCGACCAGGCCAAGCTCCCGCGCCTGTCGGGCGTCGATCCGGCGGCCGCTGAAGGTGAGCAGGGCGAGGGCGCCGCGGCTCAGTCGCTCGCGCCCGCGGGTCAGGGCGAAGGAGGGGACCACGCCGAGCCGGAGCTCGGGCAGGGCGAACTCGGCGGTCGGGCCCGCGACGACGAGGTCGCAGGCCAGGGCGAGCTCGCAGCCGCCGCCGAGGGCGAGGCCGTCGACCGCGGCGATCGTCGGCTTCGGCCAGTCGGCGAGCGAATCGTAGACCGCCAGCGCCGCGCCGAGATAGGCGCGGCGGCCCGCCTCGTCGACGACGGCTTCGAAATCGGCGACGTCGGCCCCGACCGAGAACGCGCGGCCGGCGCCCGCGAGAACGAGGACCCGCACGGCGTCGTCGTCGCCGAGCTCGGCCAGCCTGGCGCCGAGCCGGTCGAGCAGCTCGCCCGAGAGGGCGTTCAGGCGATCCGGCCGGTCGATCGTCAACCGGACCACGCCTTCGCGACGATTTTCGACCAACGGTGCCGTCACCTCGGGCCTCCCTCGTTGGCCCAGTAATCTACCAACTGTTTGGTTGTGCATGGAAACGGGGAGGTCTCGACGGGCCCCGCGGACGGGTCGGGCGACCCGTGGGCGCGAAGCGAGGAGCAGGGCATCTTCCGGCTGCTGCTGCCGACCCCTTTCGCGGTCGGACCCGTCAACACGTTCCTGATCGAGGACGATCCGCTGACGCTGGTGGACTGCGGGACCGACGAGCCGGAGAGCCTCGCCGCGCTGGAGGCGGGGCTGGCCGCGCGAGGCCGGCGGCTCGCCGACATCGAGCTCCTCCTGCTCACCCACCAGCACGTCGACCATATGGGCGGCGCGCACGTGGTCGCCCGGCGGGCGGGCGCCGAGGTCGCCTGCCTCGACCGGCTGGCGCCCTTCGCCGAGAGCTTCGAGGAGGCCTGCGCGGCCGAGGACGCCGTCGTCTTCGCCACCCTGCGGGAGAACGGCGCCGCCGCGGAGCTGGTCGAGGCCGCGACCGAGGCCGCGCGGCGCCGACGCTCGCTCGGCCGCGCGGTCGCGATCGACCGCTCGCTCGCCGCCGGCGAGCAGGTGGTGCTGCGCGACCGCCGCCTCGAGGTCCACCACCGACCCGGCCACAGCCCCACCGACACCGTCTTCCTCGACCGCGGGCGACGCACGCTCCTCGGCGGCGACCACCTGCTGCCCGAGATCTCCTCCAACGCCCTGATCGGCCGCGGCCCGATCGGGGAGGGCGGTCGCTACCGGCCGCTGGTCACCTACCGCGCCGCGCTGCGGAAGACGCTGGCGATGGAGCTCGAGTTGGTGCTGCCCGGCCACGGCGGGCCGGTCAGGGACCACCGGGCGCTGATCGAGGGCCGGCTCGCGCACCAGGAGAGGCGCGCCACCGAGCTTCTCGGCCTGCTCGGGGGCGAGCCGCGGAGCGCCCGCGAGATCGCCCAGGCCCGCTGGGGCGAGGTCGCCGAGAAGCAGGTCTTCCTGACGATCTCCGAGGTCCTCGGCCACATGGACCTGCTGCTCGACGAGGGCCGCGTGCGGCGCGAGCAGGGCGCCGGCGGGATCGTCCGCTTCCGCGCGGCTTGACAGTCGGTCGCGCGGTTGACAGGGTAGGCCCAACAACCGTTTGGTTGTTTGGAAGGGAGAGGGAATGCCATCGATGAGGGATAACGGCGCGGAGACCGCCCGGCCGCGTCGCGGCGTCGAGCTCGACGAGGAAGAGCTCTGGGAGTTCCTCGCGGGCGCCCACACCGGCGTCCTGACCACGCTTCGGCGGGACGGCCGGCCGGTGTCGCTGCCGACCTGGTTCGTCGTCCGCGAGCGCCAGATCTACGTCCGCACGCCGCGCTCGGCCGCCAAGGTGCGCCGCATCGAGGCCGACCCGCGCGCCTCCTTCCTCGCCGAGACGGGCCTCGCCTGGGCCGAGCTGCGGGCGGCGGAGCTCGACGTGCGCGCCTCGATCCTGCCCCCCGGCGAGGAGGCCGCCGCCCTGGCCGCCGCGCTCGACGAGAAGTACCGGGACTTCCGGCCCGACAGCGAGGCCGTCCCGGCGGCGACCAACCGCCACTACCAGGACCGCTTGATCATCCGGCTGGAGCCGCAAGGCGACCCGGTCAGCTGGGACAATCGCAAGATCCGACCGAATCGAGGCAGGCGATGAACCCGGGGGCCACCGCCGAACCGCCCTCCCTCACGGAGTGGACGATGACGGCGTCGGAGGCGGCCTTCCGCGACGAGTTCCGCGACTGGCTGCTGGCCGAGATGGCGGCGCCCTACATCGCCGACCTGAAGGAGCGCGGGCCGACCGAGTTCTTCGCCATCGAACCCCGCTTCACCCGGGCGATGGGCGCGGCCGGATACCTCGGCATCACGACGCCTCGTGAGCTCGGCGGACGTGGTCGCTCGCACTACGAGCAGGCCTTGATCCAGGCCGAGATGGCCTGGTACCGGGCGCCGATCCTGGGCCAGTTCGTGCTCGAGCGCGAGGTGCTGCCGGCCCTGGTCAACTTCGGCACGGCCGAGCAGCAGGCGCGGCTGATCCCCGAGCTCCTCAGCGGCGAGGCGCTCGTCTCCCAGCTCTTCACCGAGCCCGGCGCCGGCTCCGACCTCGCCGCGGTCGCGACCACGGCGAGCCCGGGCGAAGGCGGCTTCGTGATCGAGGGGACGAAGTGGCTGAACAGCGTCGCCCAGGTCGCCAGGTACCTCTGGGTGGTCGCCCGCACCGACCCCGGCGCCCGCCACCGCGGGCTCAGCATGTTCCTGATCCCGGCCGACGCGCCCGGGATCACGATCGAGCCGCTGGTCGAGATGACCGGCATCCACCGGCTCAACCGGATCACGCTCGACCGCGTCGAGGTCGGCGCCGAGAGCCTCGTCGGCGGCCTCAACCGCGGCTGGGACATCGCCATGGACACCGTCGCCCGCGAGCGCGCCGGGGCCGCCCGCCCGGCCGGCATGCGGCGCTACTGGCTCGACCTCGCGCGGGCGCTCGGCGAGGGCGCGGAGGGAGGCGAGCCGGACGCCGACGCGCGACGCCGGCTGGCCCGGCTGGCGGTCCGGATCGAGGCCTGCGAGCTCCTCTACCAGCGCTACGCGCGCCAGTCCGACGCCGCCTCGCCCTCGGAACTGGCCGGCACCACGCTGAAGGTCTACGGCGACGAGGTCGAGCAGGACCTCGCCGACCTCGGCACCGAGCTGCTCGGCCGTCGGGGCGTCCTCGACATCGGCGGGTCGGCGCCGCTCGCGGGGCGGATCGCCCGCCTCCACCTGGCGGCGCCGGGCTTCACGCTCGGCGGCGGCACCTCGGAGATCCTCCGCACCGTGATCGCCACGCGCGGCCTCGGCCTGCCCCGCGAGCCGGTCCGGCCGCGCGACCGGGGAGCCGACCGGTGAACGCCGTCGCCGCGATGGTCGACGCGCTGGAGCAGGCGCCGCCGCCGGCCGCCGCCCTCGACGGCCCGGCCGTCGCCCGCCTGGCCGCCGACTCGGGGGCGCTGGCGGCCCTGCGGGCGGGCGGCGAGCCGACCGCGCTGGTCGAGCTGGCGTGCGCCCTCGGTGCGATCGGCGCCGCCAACCTGCTGATCCCCCACGTCGTCCTCCCGGCTCTGCTCGCTCCCGGCACGGCGGTCGACGGGACCGCCACCGTGGCGCTCGGCGAGGGCGCCGACGACCTCGACCTCGACGCCGTCGCCTGCCGCTTCGAGGGGGGTGCGCTGAGCGGCGCGAAGCCCCTGGTCAGCGCCGCGGCGGGCTTCGCCCGGCACGCGCTGATCGCCGCGGTCGCAGCCGAAGGCACGGTGCTGGTCGACGCGCCGCTCGCCGGCGACGGCGTCGCGGTCTCGCCGCTGCGGACGATCGGCCGCGGGGGCGACGCCGACCTCGTCTTCACCGCCGTCGAGATCGCCCCCGAGGCGGTGGTCGCCGGCGCCGGCGCGCTCGCCGAACGGCTGGCGGAGGCGCTGCCGACGATCGCCCTGGTCCAGGCCGCGGAGGGGCGCGGCATGCTCGAAGCGATGCTCGCGCTGGCCGTCGCCCACGGCAACGAGCGCGAGGCCTTCGGCCGGCCGATCGGCTCCTTCCAGGCCTTCCAGCATGCCTGCGCCGACATCGCGATGGACGTCGAGCTGGTCGCCGCGATGGTCGACCACGGGGCCGCCGCGCCGAGCCGCGCGGGCGCCCTGCGGGCGCGCCTCTTCGTCGCCGAGGCGGTGGTCGCCGGGTCGCGCGCGGCGCTCCAATTGCAGGGCGGGGCCGGCTTCCTCGACGAGCATCCGGTCTCGCGCCTCTATCGCCAGGCGAAGGAGTCGCAGTTGCGCTGGGGCTCCCTCGAGCGCCGGCAGGACGAGGTCTGGGCCGACGAGATGGCCCGCGGCGAGGGGCGGGAGCGGTAGGCGTGCGACGCGCCCCGGCG
>DASZUH010000252.1:0-9490 GCA_035547715.1 Solirubrobacterales bacterium | reverse complement strand
CTGGAGGCCGCGCAGTACGCCGGCGAGGTGACCGATCGCGCCCAGGCGCTCGGCCTGTTGCGCGGTTGAGATACGCTCCACGGCCGCATGGCAAAAGAGGAAAAGATCGAAATGGAGGGAGAGATCACCGAGGCTCTCCCGAACACGATGTTCCGGGTCAAACTGGACAACGGACATGATGTGCTCGGTCACATCTCCGGCAAGATGCGCCGTCACTACATCCGCATCCTCCCGGGCGATCGCGTCAAGATCGAGTTGTCCCCCTACGACCTGGACCGCGGCCGAATCACCTACCGCTACAAATGAACGCCTGACGGCGTCCCCGGTCGCTCGCCTCGGGTCACGCACTGGTGTGCGCTCCCCTCGGCTCGCTTCCCTGCGTCCTTGTCAGCCCTCCCTTTGAAGCGGTAGGTCGGACTCGACCGGGTCGGCGAGCTCGGCCACGAGGGCCGACCAGGCGAACTCGCGGGCGCCGAGGCCGCGGCCGTTGCGCGGGTCGTAGTACTCGCGCAGGCCGTAGCGGGCGACGGCGCCGACGATGCCCGTCGCCAGGCGCTCGGCCTCGGCGAGGTAGCCGAGCCGGCGCATCCCGAGCCAGACGAGCCAGGCCGAGTTGACCCAGGTCGGGCCGCGCCAGTAGCGGCGGATCGGGCCGTGGCCGCCGCCCGGCTCGTAGGTGCGCTCGGAGACCGAGACCGAGGGCGGCGCCACCGGGGTGAGGAACTCGTCCTCGTTCAGCAGGTGCTCCTCGACCAGCCGCCGGCCGATCGGCTCCGGCAGGTCGGGCAGCGCCAGCGGCGCCAGGCTCGCCCAGGTGACCGGCTCGGGCCGCAGCCCGCCCGGCTGGGCCTCGTCGATGAAGAGGCCGCGCTCCTCGTCCCAGAGCCGCTCGACCAGCGCCGGCGTCGCCGAGGCGCGGCCGAGGCTCTGCAGCGACAGCGACCAGAGCGTGTTGACCAGCGTCTCGCAGAGGACCGGCCCGCCGCGGTCGCGGATCCGCCGCGCGTCCCAGCCGAGGCGGCGGTTGTGCTCGACCAGCAGCGGGAACCCGCCGCGCCCGACGGCCCGCCGTCCCCAGACCGGTTCGAACTTGGGCGAGGCGTCGAGGCCCGACTCGTCGGGCTGGACGATCCAGAGCAGGCCGTCGCCCTCGAGGTCGCGGTTGGCGAGCAGCCAGCCGACCTGGGCGGCGATCCGCGGCTCCTCGGTCGGGTCGCCGACCGCGAGCGCCCAGGCCCAGGCCAGGAGCGGCGGTTGGATCGTCTCGGTCTGGCGCGCCGTCCGGGTGGCGACGTTGTAGAAGGCGCGGCGCACGCCGGAGACCGGCCGGTGCCAGAAGATCGTGTGGCCGATGAAGCCGTCGGGGCGCTGGGCGGCGAGCAGGCTCTCGAGCTCGGCCCGGGAGCGGGCGGGATCGAACCGGCGGTTGACGATCGCCGCGAAGCAGGAGTCCCAGTACCACTGCCAGGGGTAGCGCCCCGGGCTCGGTTCGGTGTAGGCGTAGGGAGTCCCCTCGGCGGCGCCTTCGCGCCAGTTCTGGCGGAGTACGCGCTCGGCCTCGGCCGGCGCGCGTTGGGCGTCGTCCATGCGATCGCGGAGGCTACAGCGCGCGGCCGCCCGGCCGGCCAAGATCTTGCGAGCGCCCCACCCGGGCGGCATCGGCGCCCCGGTCACGTAAAGATTGGCGCCGCAACTGGCCGCGCCAGGTCGTGTTAGCGATTACTCATGGACGTCTCGCCCACCCTCAGCCGCCGCCGCGCCCTCCTGGCGCTCGCCGTCGCCGCCTGCCTCACCGCGCTCGTCGCGGCCGTCGCCCCCGGCGCGGCCGACTCGGCGCCGCTCACCGTGACCGTCCTCGGCCAGACCGCGGAAACCCCGCCCGCCTCCTGTCCGGGGAAGATCGTCAACAACGTCGAGATCACGCCCTGCCGCGTCGAGGGTCACGTGACCGGCTTCCAGTCGATCGCCGACGGCATCGCCAAACCGTACGAGGCGCCCTACGAAGGCAAGATCGTCGCCTGGTCGATCACCCTGGCGAAGCCCTCCAGCGTGGAAACCGAAACGACGACCAACGAGATCGGCTTCTTCAACGAATTCCTCGGCGAACCGTCGGAGGCCCGGATCGGGATCCTCAAACCGGTCGAAGGCACCAACCCGCCGCAGTACACGCTCGTGCGGCAGAGCCCGCTCGAGGTCCTCAACCCCTACTTCGGCACCACGCCCGTCTTCGCCCTCAAGCGCCCGCTGACCGTCCTCCAGGGCCAGGTCGTCGCGCTCACCGTGCCGACCTGGGCGCCGATGTTCGCCTTCAACGTCTCCAGCGAAAACACCTGGCGCGGCAGCCGCCTGCCCGAACACTGCTCGTCGAAGGAAGACATCCAGGACGGCCACCCGCAGCAGGGGGTCGGCAAGACGAAGACCTACGGCTGCTACTACTCGAACGCGCGCCTGCTCTACACCGCGACCTTGGTCAAAAACCCGAAGGCCGCGGAAGCCGAAACGACCGAATAGGTCGACCGTCTGCATTTACCCCCGTATGGCGGGGCCAAATGCAGACGCTCAGATTTCGCCGGCCGCTAAAGCGCGCCCTGGCGGAGGCCGCAATACGGGCAGTCGCTGACGTCCACGCCGATCAGCTGATCGCAGCGGCGGCAGGCCCGCAGGTTCTCGGGGCTGCGCGGCAGCGACGAGGCGGAGGGCGCCAGCGGCAGGACCATCGCGACGGGGAACATCTCCTCGCCGGTCTCGCGGTCGCGGTAGATCCGGCCCGGTTCGGCGGGGGCGATCGCCTCGCGGCCGGAGGCCGGGGCGCGCATGCGGTAGAGCTGCTTACTGTTCATCGCCGCGAAGACTAATAGCTTGCGCGGAACGACATGCGCGTCCTCATCTTCCACGGCTACATGCTGCGCGGCACCGGCAGCAACATCTACAACGTCAACCTCGCCCCGGCGCTGGCGCGACTGGGCCACGAGGTGCACCTGCTCTGCCAGGACCGCGAGGTGAGGATCCCCGGCGTCCAGATCCACAACCCGGACATCGGCGGCCTCCTGCCCGTCTACGTCAAGGACCCCTATCCGGGCTTCGAGGTGAAGACCTTTCCCGAGATGACCGAGGCCGAGTTGGCCCGCTACGTCGACGCCAACGTCGCCGCCGTGCGGGAGGTCGCCGCGGGGGCGGGCGGGATCGACGCGGCCCTCGCCAACCACCTGGTGATGGGGCCGGCGATCCTCGCCCGCGCCGACGTCGCGCCCTTCGCGGCGAAGATCCATGGCTCGGCGCTCGAGTACACGGTCAAACCGCACCCGCGCTTCCTTCCCTACGCCTACGAAGGGATGGAGGCGGCCCGCGGGGTCCTGGTCGGCTCGGCCCACACCGGCGAATCGCTCTGGGCGGCGCTCCCGGACCTGCCCGACCTGCAGGCGAAGACCCGCCTCGGCCCACCCGGCGTCGACGTCGAGGAGTTCGCCCCGGCCGAGCGCGGCCGCGACCCGCTGGTCGTCTTCGTCGGCAAGCTGATCGTCTCCAAGGGGGTCGACCTGCTGCTCGCCGCCTGGCCGCTGGTCCGCGCCAGGCACCCCCGCATGCGCCTCCAGGTCGCGGGCTTCGGCGCCTACGAGGACGGCCTGCGGCGGCTGCAGGCGGCACTCGACCGCGGCGACCTCGAGGACGCCCGCGCCGTCGCCGCCGCCGGCCGGGGCCTGGAGGGGGGAGAGGCGAGGCCGCTGCCGATCCTCTCGGCCTTCCTCGCCGACCCGCCGCCCGGGTACGCCGCGGCGGCCCGCGCCGCGGCGGGCTCGGTCGAGTGGCTCGGCCGGCTCGAGCACGACGAGGTCGCCGCGCTCCTGCCGCGGGCCGAGGCCCTGGTCATGCCCTCGACCTTCCCCGAGGCCTTCGGCATGGTCGCGGCCGAGGCCGCCGCCTGCGGCGTCCTGCCCGTCTCGGCCGGCCACTCCGGCATGCGCGAGGTCTCCCGTCGGCTGTCCGCCGACCAGCCGGCGGCGGTCGCGCCGCTCACCTCGTTCCCGGTCGAGCCCGGCGCGGTGGAGGCGATCGCCGACCGTCTCGACCGCTGGCTCGAGCTCCCCGAGGTGACCCGCGCCGAGGCCCGCGCGACGCTCGTCGACACCGTCGCGCGCCTCTGGAGTTGGGAGGGAGTGGCCCGCGGCGTGCTCGACGCGGCGGCCGGAAACCTAGGTGGATTGCCGATCCCGGGGCCCTAGTGCCGAGCGTGACTTAAGGCGTCAAAGCGTCCCGCCGCAGCTTCAATAGAATGCCGCCCGCGTTGTTCTCGAACCGCCTCCCCATAGCGAAAATGGCCGCCGCGGTCGTCGCCCTCGCGGCGATCATCTCGGCGGTGATGCTGTCGGTCAACTGGAACGGCGCCGAGGACTCGACCGCCGCGCCGAAGATCGACGACCTGCTGAACATCATGATCGTGCTGTCCTCGATCATCTTCTCGGTCGTCGTCGTCGCGCTGACCTACGCGCTGATCGCCTTCCGCGCGAAACCGGGCGACGAGTCCGATGGCGAGCCGATCCACGGCAACACCCGCCTCGAGATCGTCTGGACGCTGATCCCGACGATCATCGTGCTCTTCGCGGGCGGCTGGAGCTGGAAAGTCCTCGACGAAATCGAAGAACCGACCGGCCATCAGCTGACCGTCGACGTCTTCTCCCAGCAGTACGCCTGGTCGTTCGGGTATCCGGGCAAAGAATATGCCTACTCGCAGGGCGTCCTGCACGTGCCGGTCAACCGGCAGATCGTCTTCAAAATGCACTCCCAGGACGTGATCCACTCCTTCTGGGTCCCCCAGTGGCGGATCAAGAAAGACAACGTTCCCGGGATCACGACGACCGCGCTCGTCACCCCGACCAAGACGGGGACCTTCCAGTTGATCTGCACCGAGCTCTGCGGCTTCGGCCACTCCTCGATGCGGGCGAAAGTGATCGTCCAATCGGAAAAGGCCTACGACAAGTGGGTCGAAGGCCTGACGGAAAAAGTGCCCTTGCCGCTGATGGTGTCGGTGAAACAGGACACGGAGACCAATCCGGAACCGCTCGAAAGGGTGGAGGCGGAATAATGGAGGCGAAGTAGATGGTTGCAGCGTTCACCAAGCCCGGCTGGTATCGCGCGGTTCTCGGCACGGTTGCCGCTGCCGCGTTCGGCTTCGGTCTCGTCGTCCTTTTGCGTTCGATCTCCGGCCTTTCCGCGATGCAGAGCGAACAGACCGGCTACCCGCAGGTCGTGGTGCCGCTGATCCTCTCGCCGCTCGGCTTCCTCGCCGGGATCGGCTGCTTCGACTACTGGATCCGCTGGGGCCTCGGCCTGCCGACGATCCCGGACGACCACTCCTCGCACGGCGCCCACACCTGGAAGGACTACTTCAAGGTCAACACCGACCACAAGGTGATCGGCGTCCAGTACGTCGTCACCTCGTTCATCTTCTTCCTCATCGGCGGGCTGATGGCGATGCTGATCCGGGCCGAGCTCGCGCAGCCGGGCACCCAGATCGTCAGCGCCGGAACCTTCAACAGCCTCTTCTCGACCCACGCGGTGCTGATGATCTTCGTGTTCATCATCCCGATGTTCGCCGGCATGGCGAACTACGTGCTGCCGCTGATGATCGGCGCGCCCGACATGGCCTTCCCGCGGCTCAACGCGCTCAGCTACTGGATGCTGCCGCTGGCCGGGATCATGTTCCTCGCCTCCTTCCTCGCCCCGGGCGGCGCCTTCGACACCGGCTGGACCGGTTACGCGCCGCTCTCCACCGGGGCGCCGCTGGGCCAGTCGTTCTTCAACGTCGGGGTCCAGTTCGCGGGCTTCTCCTCGATCTTCACCGCGCTCAACTTCCTGGTTACGATCATCACGATGCGCGCGCCCGGCATGACCTTCTGGCGGATGCCGCTGCTGGTCTGGGCGAACCTCTCGACCTCGCTGCTCGTGGTGGCCGCGACGCCGTTCGTCTCCGGCGCCCAGTTCATGGTCCTGCTCGACCGCGTCCTGCACACGAACTTCTTCCAGTTCGGCGCCGGCGGCGACGTGATCAGCTACCAGCACATCTTCTGGTTCTACTCGCACCCGGCCGTCTACATCATGATCTTGCCCGGGTTCGGGATCATCTCCGAGGTCATATCGGTCCACTCCCGTAAACCGATCTTCGGCTACCGCCTGATGGCGCTGGCGCTGATCGGGATCGTCGTCCTCAGCTACTCGGTCTGGGCGCACCACATGTTCGTCGCGGGCATGTTCTCCTGGCTGCGCGTGCCGATGATGTTCACCACGCTGCTGATCGCGGTGCCGACCGGGATCAAGATCTTCTCCTGGCTGGGCACGCTCTACTTCGGCAAGATCCACACGAAATCGACGGCGATGCTGTTCGCCCTGGCGATGATCGTGACCTTCACCGTCGGCGGGATCTCCGGCGTCATGCTCGGCATGGTGCCGTTCGACATCCACGTCTCCGACACCTACTTCATCGTCGCCCATATCCACTTCGTCCTCTTCGGCGGCTCGGTCTTCACGATCTTCGCCGGCCTCTACCACTGGTTCCCGAAGATGACCGGGCGGATGTACGACGAGAAACTCGGCCGCATCCACTTCTGGGGGACGCTGATCGGGACCTGGGGCACCTTCATCCCGATGCACTGGGTCGGGATGGACGGCATGCCGCGACGGGTCGCCGATTATGCCGCCCAGTTCGGCAACTGGAACCTGCTGATCAGCTGCTTCGCCTTCATGCTCGGCGCGATCCAGCTCGTCTTCGTCTACAACATGATCGTCTCCTGGCGCTTCGGGCCGAAAGCCCCGGACAACCCCTGGGGCGGCAAGTCGATCGAGTGGCTGGTGTCCTCGCCGCCGCCGATCTTCAACTTCGACGAGATCCCGCGCGTCGTCGGCGGCCCGTACGAGTACGGCATCCCCGGTGCGCGTCACGCGATCATGTCCGGTGGCGGTGCCGAGGTCCCGGCGCCCGCGCGCACCACGGTGGGCTCGTGAGCGACGTCGTCGCCAACCAGGACGAGAAGCGCCCGCTGCTCGTCTTCCTCAACGAGGTCGCCGGCGGCCGGAGGCTGCTGCAGGCGGTCCGCGACCGCACGGCGCAGGGTGACATCTCCGAGGTGATCGTCGCGGCGCCGCAGAACCAGCCCACGATCGGCACCCTGATCGACCGCGAGGAGCTCTACGCGTCGGCCCGCGCCCGGGTCGAGGTGACGATGTCGATCTTCGCCCGCTTCGGCGTCGACTCGGTCGGCGAGGTGCTCGACCCGGCGCCCGAGCTGGCGTTCGGCGACGCGCTCCGCGCCCATGAGCCCGCCGAGGTCATGTTCTCGGCGCTCTACGACACGCGCTTCGGCGTCCTGCGCAAGGACCTCGTCGAGATCGCCCGCGAGATGGCCGAGCCGGAGACCAGGTTCACCCACATCCCGGTGCGGGTGGAAGAGGACGCGATCCGCCTCGACCTCAGCCACGTGCTCGTCGTCGCCACCAAGACCGTGAACTCGCCGGACCTGGTCGCGCGTCTGAAAGAGCGCGCCGCCGCCCGGCCGCACCGCTACACGGTCATCTCGCCGCGCACCGAGGAGGTGCCCGAGGAGCAGGTCGTCCGCGATCTCGCCTCGACCCTTTCGGACCTGTACCGCGCCGAGGTCGACGCGACCGGGCTGCCGATCTCGGCGGCCGACCCGTTCGACGCGGTCCGCAATGCGATCGAGCACTACAAAGTCGACGAGATCCTGATCTCCACCTTCGCCGGTGAGCAGTCGCGCTGGTTGCAGTCCGACCTGATCGGCCGCGTCCGCGAGATCACCGACAAGCCCGTCACCCACGTCGAGTCCGGCCGTACGTCGGCCGCGTTCGCGGCGACCGTCGCCGAAGGGAGTGAGCACTGATGGAGAGCGCTTCCGTACCGCTTCCCCACGGCGCCGGCGGTCACGCCGCCGAGTC
This sequence comes from Solirubrobacterales bacterium, assembly GCA_035547715.1. Lineage (GTDB taxonomy): Bacteria > Actinomycetota > Thermoleophilia > Solirubrobacterales > 70-9 > VAYN01. The sequence continues at coordinate 1,546 of DASZUH010000252.1, read as the reverse complement.
GCATCACCACGGGCCGCCGGAGGCCAATCAGAGTTCGCGGATCGACCGCCAGACGCTCGGCATCCTGCTTTTCATCGTCTCCGAGGTGATGCTGTTCGGCTCGTTCTTCGCGTCCTACTTCTTCCTGCGGGTCGTCGTCAACCCGGTCGCCTGGCCGCCCCACCCGTTCGAAATTCCGGTCGCGGTCGCCGGTATGAACACGGCGATCCTGGTCTCCTCGAGCTTCACGATCCATTACGCGCTGGAGGCGATCCGCAAGGGGAACAAACAGGGGATGAAAATGGGCCTGGCCCTGACCTGGATCCTCGGCCTCACCTTCCTCTTCGTGCAGATCAACGAGTACGTCCACCTCGGCTTCAGCGACCGCACCGAGGCCTTCGGGACGATCTTCTACTCGCTCACCGGTCTCCACGGCGCCCACGTCTTCATCGGTCTGACCCTGCTGACGGCGGCCACGATCCGCGCCTTCCGCGGCCACTTCGACAAAGACCCCGAGAAGCACCTCGGGGTCGAGGTGCCGGGCATCTACTGGCACTTCGTCGACATCATGTGGATCATCGTGTTCTTCACCGTCTACATCCTCTAGTCGGGTCGGACGCGCCCGGAGGAGCGGCGCGATGAAATACAACGAGGCCGCGGTCTTCAAATGGGTCCTGATCTTCGCCGTGGCGGTGGGGTCGGCGATCGGCCTGACCCTTCTCACCGGCGGCCTGGTCGGCGCCCTCTACGCGCTCGTCCTGGCGATCATCGGCTGCGCCTACGGCTACCGCTGGACGCGCGAATGGTGGCATAACGCCCGCGACCGTCCCGGCGGTCCCGACTACCGTCCTGACGACGCCGACGACCGCCACTGACGGCACACAACTGGCACTTTTCCCGTTTCGGACAAAGAATTCTCCGCCTTAGCCTGGATCCCATGACGGCGACGGCTGAGAGGGAGGAGCGGATGACAGAGTGGTCCGACGGCCGACTCGACGAGTTCGCGCAGAGGATCGACGAACGCTTCGATCGAGCGGAAGAGAGGGCGGACGACCGGTTCTCCGAGGTCAACCGGCGATTCGACGACGTCGGTCGAAGGTTCGAAGAAGTCAACGGACGCTTCAACCACGTCGATCGTGAATTCGCCCGGGTCCACGACCGGCTCGATGACCTCGTGAAGGTGATGATCGGCGGGGTGATCGCGCTGACCGGTGCGGTCCTGGCCGGTTTCGCGGCCTTGGTGGTCCTCTTCGCGACTCAGTTCTGAGGTAGGGCGGCCCGGCGGGCGCGCCGTCCCCACAGCTCCAGGGTGAGGAGCGTCAGGGCGACGGGTACCGTCGCGGGGGTCGTCTTGATCGCGAAGAAGAGGAGGTCCCAGGCGCAGCAGAGGGCGGCGGCCAGGAGGGCGCCGCGCAGCTGGAGATCACGGTCGCGGGCGAGGAGGGCGCCGAGGACGGCGGCGATGAAGAGGTCGCCGAAGCCCATCAGCGCCGAGCCCCAGGAGACGAGCTGGAGCTTCGGCAGGTTCGCCGCCGGGGCGGCCGCGTTGAGGACGGAATTGGGTTCC
>DASZUH010000251.1:0-4600 GCA_035547715.1 Solirubrobacterales bacterium | reverse complement strand
GGGGAGTGGGGAGGGTTCGTGACGGGCGCCGGGGCGAGGCGTGTGTTCCTCCACGAAGTGCGCGCCTCCCGTGACGAAGGCTCCGGGAACATCACCGATCCTCATCCGCCGAGAACGCGTTCGGTGTATTTGGGCCCCTATGGGGGACAAAAAACACCGATCGCGTCCCCGGCCGATGTGGAACCGTGACGGAAGGGCGGAGATCGTCCCGTCCCTGTGACGTTCCCCACGGAACCCTCACGTCCCGGGTCGCCGCCGGACGCACCTCGGACGGCCGCTGCGCCCCCGAAGCGCACCCCCACCTCGGCCAGCCGCCCCGCCCCCAGCCGACACTGGGGCGCCGGCTTCCGCCCGGTATCGACCCTAAACCGTCCCCGGAGAAGTCCCCGGGAGCTTCGCGCCGCGCTTGGCGCGCACGGCGCTCTCGAGGTCGTCTTCGGTGAAGCCGCCGAGGACCTCGCCGTCGAGGGCGTAGCGGTAGAGGGCCACGCCGAAGATGCCGCTCAGCGCCTTCGAGACCAGCAGCGCGACGCAGACGACGAGGGCGCCGATCACGACCAGTAGGGCGCCGAGGAAGCCGATCGACGGCCAGATCACGGCGCCGGCGACGATCAGGGCCACGCCCGGCAGGAAGCCGAGCAGGAAGACGATGCCGCCGATCGCGATGTTGCCGGTGATCTGTTGGCCCCAGCGTTGGCGGAAGAGCGAGCCGGAGCGCTTCAGGGTCTCGAACGGGCCGGTGCCCTCGATCGCGATCACCGGCACCGAGAGGAAGGTGACGAGCGACCAGGCCATGCCGATCAGGCGGCCGGCGATGTCGCCGAGCGCGCCGCCCTGGTTCTCCAGCAGGCCGATCACGACCGCGATCGCGGTGGAGAGCGCGGCCCAGCCGCAGATCTGCGAGAAGCGCGAGTTGGCGACCGCGATGCCGTCGCCCACGCTCGCGTCCCGGCCGCGGAAGATCAGGTCGGCGCAGGCCGCCAGCCCGACGCTGAAGTAGATGCCGACGACGCTCAGCACGTAGACGCCGATCACGACCAGCGGCACCCCGACCCCGTAGGTGTGCTTGTCGAGGGCGAACGCTCCCGGCCCGAGGAAGACGAGCCCGAGGATGATCGTCGCGATCCCGCCGTAGAGCGGGAAGCGGATCAGGTCCCGGTGCGCCCGCAGCAGCGCCCAACTTTTCTTGGTCAGCGCCCAGCCGCGCCGTATGCGTCTCATCTCAAGGAATGTCGGCGAGGCCCGGCGTTCGCTTTAGCCCGCGCTCCTCGAAGTACTCCCACTCCTGCCGACCGAGCTCGGTCGCGGGCGGGTCGGCGTAGACCCACTCGCGCAGGATCCGGTGCCAGTTCCGTTTCGCGTGCAGCTGACCGAGCACGGCGACGACGCCGATCTCCATCCGCCGTCCCATCAGCTCGTCGGCCGGGATCGACTCGCGCCGCATCAGGTCGAAGAACTCCGAGCGCGGGTCGTTGGTCGCCTCGATGATCCGCATCACGATCTTCGCGTCGATTTCGATCTCGCGGTCTTCGACGTACCAGCCGCCGATCGCGCGCATGTGTTCGAGCAGCCGTTCGGCGTCGAGCTTCGACGGGTTTTTCACGAAGCCGAGTTCGTGCAGCGCCGCGCGGAACGCTTCCGGGTCGTCGCGCGACGCCGCGTCGAAGGCGCGCTGCTCGAGCAGGATCTGCTCGCGGTCGAGTTTCTTCGTCATGCCGAAGTCGAGGAAGGCGACGCGCCCGTCGTCCATCAGGATGTAGTTGCCCGGGTGGGGGTCGGCGTTGAACTGCTGCAGGTGGTAGATCGAGCCGAAGCTGCCGCGGAAGACGATCTCGCCGAAGCGACTGCGCTCCTCGTGCGGCAGCTCCTTGATCTCGTCGAAGCCGATCCCTTCGACCAACTCGGTGACCAGCACCCGCCGGCGCGAGATCCGGGTCACGACTTCGGGCACGTAGATGAAGGGATGTTCGCGGTAGGCGCGCGAGAAGGTGCGCTGATTCTGCGCCTCGTACTCGTAGTCGAGCTCCTCCATCACCCGTTCGCGCAGCTCGTCGGCGATCGCCTTGGCGTCGAGGCCCGGCGCGATCGCCCGCGCCAGCCGCACGATCGTCCCGGCGTTGCGGAGGTCGGCCTCGAGCGCCTCGGCGATCCCCGGGTACTGGATCTTCACCGCGACCCGCCGGCCGTCGAGCAGCTCCGCCCTGTGGACCTGGCCGATCGAGGCGGCGGCGAACGCCTCGTGGTCGATCTCGGCGAAGTACTCGGAGAGCGGTTCGCCGTCGTACTCCTCTTCGAGCACCTTGACCACCTGCGCCCAGGGCATCGCGGGCGCCTCTGAGCGCAGCTTCCCCAGCTGCTCCTGGTAGATCTCGCGGTATTCCTCGGGGATGAACTCGGTGTCGATGAAGGAGGCGAACTGGCCGAGCTTCATCGCCGCGCCTTTCATCTGGCCGAGCGCGCCGACCATCTTCATCGCGGTTTCCAGGTGGCGGTCTTCGAGCGCCTGTTTGCCCTCCTCCTCGGAGCGCGCCACGTTGGCCGCCTTGGTGCCTGCGTAGCGGGCTCCCTGCGTGCCGATGATCGATCCCAATCTGGCCGAGCGACGGAAGCGACCCTTGGGGATTTTCCCTTCCTCCGGCATGCCGTCAGCTTGCCACAAGGGCGCTTTGCTTCCGATTCTCTATGCTGTTCGGCCCGATGGCTGATGCACGCACCACCCTCAACGTAGCCCCGCGCACCGATTTCGGCTCGCGCTCGTCCCGCCGTATGCGCCGCGAGGGGATCGTCCCCGGCGTCGTCTACTCCGGCGGCAAGGAGGCGACCGCCTTCCAGGTGTCGGAACGCGACGTGCGCCACGTGATCGCCGAGGGCGCCGCGCTCTTCGACCTCTCGGTCGACGGCGGCAAAGCGCGCCCGGTCGTGATCAAGGAGCAGCAGCTGCACCCGGTCAAAGGCACCCTCCGCCACATCGATCTGCAGGAGGTCAAACTCGACACCGCGATCCAGGCGGAGGTCCAGATCGAGCTCGAGGGCGCCGACGAGGCGCCCGGCGTGAAAGCCGGCGGCGTGCTGGAGCACGTCACCCGCGAGATCACGATCGAGGCGCTGCCGACCGACATCCCGGAAAAAATCGAAGTCGACGTCTCGGCGATGGAGATCAACGACACGCTGCAGCTCTCGGCGGTCACCCCGCCGAACGGCGTCACCTTCGTCGTCGACGACCCCGACGAGCTCACCATCGCCACCCTCTCGCCGCCGCGCGTCGAAACCGCCGCGCCGGAGGTCGAGGAGGAGACCGAACTGGTCAGCGAGGCCGAGGGCGAGGGCGGCGGCGAGTCCGGCGAGGGCGAGTCGGGCGACTCCGAGGGCGAGTAGCGCCCCCTGCGCCTCTTGGGGGCCCTGGGCCGTCGCATGGTGAGCGGCGAAGGCCCCATCCTCATCGTCGGCCTGGGCAATCCCGGGCCCGAGCACGCCCGCGATCGCCACAACATCGGCTTCGACGTGGCGCGTGAGCTCGTCCGCCGCTGGGACCTCGGCAAGGGGCGTTCGAAGTACAGGGGCGAACTGTGGGAAGGGCGGACCGGGCCGGGCGGCCCCCGCGTCGCGATCCTCCTGCCGATGACCTACATGAACGCGGTCGGCGACTCGGCCGGCCCGGCGCGCGGCGCGCTGAAGGCGGGGCTCGACCAGGTGATCGTCCTGCACGACGAGATCGACATCCCCTTCGGTGAGATCCGCGTCCGCGAGGGCGGCGGACTGGCCGGCCACAACGGGCTCAAGAGCCTCAAACGCGGCTTCGGCGCGGCCGACTTCTGGCGCGTCCGGATCGGCGTCGGCCGCCCCGACTCGACCGACCCCGAGATCGTCTCCGCCTGGGTCCTCGGCCGCTTCCGCGAGCCCCCCTCGGCGGTCGAGGACCTCGTCGACCGCGCCGCGACGGAGACCGAAAGGCTGGTCGAGGAGATAGCGTCCCGGGGCGACGATGAGTGAGCGCGAGGACAACGGGGCGGCGGCGGAGCCGCAGAACGTGACCAGCTACGGCGTCGCCGCGGACGGCGTGGCGCTGATCCGGCTGGAACGGCCGCAGGCGCGCAACGCGATCAACACGCAGATGCTGAGCGAGTTGCTCGAGCACCTCGCGGTGGCGCGTGGCGACGACGCGGTCCGCGTCCTCGTCATCTCCTCCTCGGACCACATGGGCCTCTCGGCGGGCGCCGACGTGCGCGAGGAGCTCGACCACGACGGCCACGTGCGGCGGATGCAGATGTTCTCCGACCTCTACGACGCGATCGTCGCCTTCCCCAAGCCGACCGTGGCCGCCTGCCACGGCGACGTGGTCGGCGGCGGCGCCGAGATCTCGATCGCCTGCGATCTGCGGGTCGGCGGCTCGAACCTGCGGATGCGCTTCCCCGGCGCCGCGCTCGGGATGCCGGTCGGACCGGCCCGCCTGGTCACCCTCTGCGGCCTCGCCACCGCCAAGTACCTGCTGCTGACCTCGCGCACGGTCGGCCCCGACGAGGCGCTCCGCCTCGGCCTGATCAACCGCGTCGCCCCCGCCGCCGCGACCGAGGAGTCGGCCCTCGCCCTCGCCGCCTCGGTC
>DASZUH010000250.1:0-2569 GCA_035547715.1 Solirubrobacterales bacterium | reverse complement strand
CCTCGAGCACCGCGAGGCCGCGGAAGTGGCGGCGCACGTCGACGAGGATGCCGTCGGTCTGCCCCTGGCCGTTGAGGCTGGTGCCGCCGGCGCGGAAGGTGACCGGGATGCCGCGCTCGCGCCCGAAGGCGAGCACCTTCGCCACGTCGTCGACCGTCTTCGCCATCACCACCGCGCGCGGGAGCCTGCGGTAGGGCGAGGCGTCGGAGGCGTAGCGAACGAGGTCGCCGGCACGGGCGAGGACGCGGTCGGCGCCGAGCAGTGCCTCCAGTTCACCCCGCAGCGGCTGCGCGGTCCCGGCGGCGAGCGAGTCCGGGGCGCGGTCCGGCGAGGGATCGTGCGACGCGGGCCGGAGCGCGCCGGGGCCGCGGTCGAGGAGCGAGCGGAACGGGGCCATCAGTGCGCACCGATCCCGCGGCGCCGGCGGGCGATGCGGTCGCCGCCGGGCATCCTCAGAAGAGCGCCATGCCCGGCGCCACCGGGACTTCGACCAGCTCCGGCTTCGAGGAGGCGAGCGCTGCCGCCAGCGCGCCGGCGACGCCGTCGCGGTCGCTCACCCGGTGGGCCTTGACGCCGTAGCCCGCGGCGACCGCGGCGACCTCGAGCCTCGGCAGGTCGAGCCCGGGCGCGCCGACGATCTGCTCGACTTCGGCGAACCACTTGAGGATCGCGTACTCCTCGTTGCGGAGGACCAGGAAGGTGACCGGGACATCGTAGGCGACGGCGCTCCAGAAGGCGGTGATCGCGTACTGCGCCGAGCCCTCGCCGAGCACGCAGACGACCGGCCGGCTCGGCTCCGCCAGCTGCACGCCGACCGCCGCCGCCAGCCCGAAGCCGAGCCCGCCTCCGGCGCTGAAGTAATAGGAGCCGGGGCGCGAGAGGCGCAACTGGTTGCGCAGGGCGAGGGTCGAGGAGGGCGACTCGAGGACGACGATCGCGTCCTCGGGGAGGACCTCGCGCAGGGCGCCGTGAACGGTCGAGGCGTTCAGCGGGTCGGTGATCTCGAGGTCGCCGGGACCGGGGTTCGGCTCGGGCACCGGGCGGTCGGACTCGGGGACCGCCTCGAGCAGCGCCGCCAGGGTCAGGCCGACGTCGGCGACGATCGCGTCGCCCATCGGCGCGCGGACCGCCTCGTCGGGGTCGGAGGTGATCGCGACCAGCCGCGCGCCCTCGGGCAAGAGCGGCCCGGGGATGTACGGGTAGTAAGGGAAGACCGAGGAGCCGACGACGAGGATCAGGTCGTGGCCCTCGAGCGTCTGCGCGACCGGGCCGATCGCGGGCGGCAGGACGCCGCGGAAGTTCGGATGGTTCTCGGGGAAGCCGAGGCGGGCGCCGCCGGTCGCGGGCGAGGCCCAGACCGGGAGGCGCTGGCGCTCGGCGAGGGCGACCGCGCTCTCCCAGCCGCCGGCGGCGTCGATGTCGGGACCGGCGACGAGCACCGGGTTGCGCGCCGCGTCGAGCTCGGCGGCGAGCGCCGCCACCGCGACCGGGTCGGCGACGGCGCGGCCGGTCACCTTGCGGGTCGTCGCGTGGCGGGCGTCGGCGGCGTCGACCTCGACCTCCCAGTCGTCCATCGGCAGGCTGACGAAGACCGGCCCGCGCGGCGCCAGGCCGGCGAGGTGGGCGCCGTGGGCGAGCGCCAATGGCACGTCCTCGGCGCGCGGCGGCTCGAAGCTCCACTTGACCAGCGGGTGCGGCATCCGGGTCGCGTCACGGTTGGTGAGGTTCGCCTGCAGGGTGATCTGGGCGCGCGCCTGCTGGCCCGCGGTGACGAGCAGCGGCGAGTGGTTGGCCTGCGCGTTGAAGATCGCCCCCATCGCGTTGCCCACGCCCGGCGCGGTGTGGAGGTTGACGACGGTGGTGCGGCCGCTCGCCTGCGCGAAGCCGTCGGCCATCCCGACGACGACCGCCTCCTGCAGCCCCAGCACGTAGCGGAAGTCACTCGGGAAGTCACGCAACATCGGCAGCTCGGTCGAGCCCGGGTTGCCGAACAGCGTCGTCATCCCCTGCTCCCTGAACAGCTCGAACGTCGCCTCGCGTACGGTCGGCATCGGCGGCATGTTACATAGATCGGTGTAGAGGTCTCTGAGCGGTGCGTTGCAGGGCTCACGAGTCTGACGCGGGGACCGATCAAGGGCAAGTGAGAGATCAGAGCCTCAAGAGCCAAGCGGCCCTCGGCCCGCGCCTGGCCGGCCTCGCGCTCCTCTGCGTGACGCTGTTCGGCCTGGCGACGATCGTCGGCCTCTGCGCGAACACCTGGGCCTGAGCGGTCCCGGACGGCGACCGGCGCGCCGCGCTCGCCCCTGCGCGGGCCGGCTCCACGCCGCCGCCGCGCCGCGAGCAATACGCTTGGTCCTCCCCAAAAGACTTGACGGAGGACGAACCTTGAGCGTTGACGCAGAGACCACCGCGGGCGAGCAGCTCTGGGGTGGCGAGACCACCAAAGCAGTCGACAACTTCCCGGTTTCCGGCGAGCGCGTGCCGGTCCCCGTGGTGCGCTGGCTGGGCCGGATCAAGTCCGCCGCGGCGGAAGCCAACGGCGCCCTCGGCAAGCTCGACGGCGAGCTGG
>DASZUH010000249.1:0-6780 GCA_035547715.1 Solirubrobacterales bacterium | reverse complement strand
GTCACGGTTCCTCATGGCTTCGGTCACCTTCGCCGGGTGCGGGACGCAACCTGTCGCCTTTAGTAGCCCACAGGGCGACTAAAGGCGACAGGTTGACCGCCGGGTCCCGGGAAGTCGGGAGGAGGCGTGACGTTTCATGGGTCTTCGTCACGGACCGCTCGCCTTCGTGGCGGATCATGCGCTACTTCCCGACGACACGCGCACGCCCACCCGCCCCACGTCACGAACCCTCGCACCTCTCCCCACGGACCCGGCCGTCCCGGCCACGGCCACAACCTGCCAGGGCCGTGGACGGGACGGCCGGACGCAACTCGGACGGCCGCCTCCCTCCGGGCGTCGGCTTCAGGCGCCGCCGTCCCTGGAACCAACCATCTAGGTTTTGGCCATGCCGACCATCCGCCCGGCCACCGAAGACGACGTGCAGCTCGTCTTCGACCTGATCTGCGAGCTCGCGAGCTACGAGAAACTGCGCGACGAGGTCGTCGGTACACCGGAGGTCCTCCGCGACTCGCTGTTCGAGCGGGGTGACGCCGAGGCGCTGATCGTCGAGGACGAGGGCGAGCCGGTCGGGTACGCGATCTTCTACACGACCTTCTCGACCTTCGAGTGCCGCTCGGGGATCTGGATGGAGGACGTCTACGTGCGGCCCGAGCACCGGCGCGGCGGCATCGGCCTGCGGATCCTCGAACACCTCGCCGGGCTGGCGCTGGAGCGCGGCCACGTGCGCCTCGAGTGGTGCGCGCTGACCTGGAACGAACCGGCGCTGAACTTCTACGCCAAGCTCGGCGCCCGCCGGCTCGATGACTGGCGCATGCTCCGCCTCGAGGTCGACGGCATCCGCTCACTGGCCGCCGGCGCAGGCTGATCCGCCCCCGGCGGTCGACCGCACTCAGGGGTCGACGGCGGTGGCGCGGCGGCGGAGGAGGCGGCGCTCGCTCTCGTTCTCGGTGAGCTCGGCGGCGCGGCGGAACTCGGCCGCGGCCTCCTCGCTCCGGCCGAGCCTGGCGAGCAGGTCGCCGCGGACGCTCGGCACCAGGTGGTGGCCGCGCAGCGCGGGCTCCGCGGCGACGCGTTCGAGCAGCGCCAGACCGACCTCGGGGCCGAAGGCCATGCCGACCGCCACCGCCCGGTTCAGTTCGACGATCGGCGAGGGGGAGAGGGCGGCGAGGGCCCCGTACAGCGCCGCGATCCGCACCCAGTCCGTGTCCTCGGCCGCCACCGCCCGCGCGTGGCAGGCCGCGATCGCCGCCTGCAGCCCGTACGGGCCGAGCGGCGCGGGCAGCTCTTCGGCCCGCCTCAGCGCCGCGATCCCGCGGACGATCAGCAGCGGGTCCCAACGCGAGCGGTCCTGGTCGAGCAGCAGGACCGGCTCGCCGTCGGGCCCGAGCCGCGCCGCCAGCCGCGACGCCTGGATCTCGAGCAGCGCGATCAGCCCGTGCGCCTCCGGCTCGCGCGGCGCCAGCGTCGCCAGGATCCGGCCCAGCCGCAGCGCTTCCTCGCAGAGCTCGCGCCGCACCCAGCGCTCGCCCGAGCTCGCCGCGTAGCCCTCGTTGAAGATCAGGTAGACGACCTCGAGCACGTCGGGCAGCCGCGCCCGCAACTCCGCCCCGGCGGGCACCTCGAAGTCGGCGCGCACCTCCCGCAGGGTCCGCTTCGCCCGGGTCAGCCGCTGCGCCACGGTCGGCTCGGCGACGAGGAAGGCGCGGGCGATCTCCGCCGTCGTCAGGCCACCGAGCAGGCGCAGCGTCAGCGCCACCCGCGCCTCGGTCGAGAGCGCCGGGTGGCAGCAGGTGAACATCAGCGCCAGCAGGTCGTCGCCGACCTCGTCGGTCGCCGCGCCCGCCGGCGAGGCGCCCTCGATCGCCATCATCAGTCCCAGCTCGTGGGCGATCTCCTCGCGCTTTCGCGCGTAATTCGAGGCCCGTCGCGAGAGGTCGATCGCCCGGTTCTTCGCCGTCGCCATCAGCCAGGCGCCGGGGTTGTCGGGAACGCCGGTGCGCGGCCAGGTCTCGAGCGCGGCGACCAGCGCGTCCTGCGCCAGGTCTTCGGCGAGGCCGACGTCGCGCACCAGCCGGGCCAGACCGGCGACGAGACGGGCGGACTCGATCCGCCAGACCGCCTCGACCGCCGCCCTGGCCTCGGCCGGCGCCGCCGCCATCAGTTGCCCGGGTGAAGGTCAGGGTCGTATTCGATGCCCTCTTTCATCGCGGGCGTGAAGTCCTCCATTTCCCAGATCGGGCGCACTTCGACCCGGCAGTCGACCCCCGGACACCGTCGCGCCCACTCGAGCGCCTCCTCGGTCGAGCGCGCCTGGATGATCCAGTAGCCGCCGACCACCTCCTTGGCCTCGGTGAACGGCCCGTCGACGACCCGCGCGTCACCGCCCTCGAAGACGACCGAGGCGCCGTCCGAGGGCGGCCGCAGCCCGTCCAGCGCGAGCAGCATGCCCGCCTTGCGCAGCTCCTCGTTGTAGCGGGTCATCGCGGCCACGTCCGCGGCCGACGGGCTCCAGTCCTCATCGGCGATCTGCGGATACATGAACATCATGAATCTCATCTGGGTACTCCTGTCTGTCGTCTGGCCGAAAGCCCCTTGCGATCGGCCCTTTCATACAGGGCGACGAACGGGCGGAGTCAGAAACGACACCGTCTATCGAACCCTTGACAAGCCGTACTGACTAATGTGGGATTTGGGTTACAAATTGGAATCGCTATCGAGAGCCCCTGGCGACGGAAGGCGCAAGGTGCTGGCGATCGGGCGAGACCTCGGAGAGAGCGGTGCGCTGCGAGGGCTTTCGGAGAGAGCCAGGGCCGAGCTGGTCCGTGCCGACAATGGCAATGACGGCCTGCGCGCTTTTTACGAGCGCCGGCCCGACCTGGTCGTGCTCGATCTCGACCTCCCCGATGCAGACGGCTTCGAGGTCCTGGCCACGATCCGCGCCCTGTCCGACGTCCCGCTGATCGCCCTCACCGGCGACGGCGAGGAGGAGCGGATCGAGGCGCTCCGCGGCGGCGCCGACGACTGCGTCTCGAAGCCGCCGCCGGAGGCCGAACTCGAGGCCCGGATCGAAGCCCTGATGCGACGGCCGCGGCAGGGCGACCTGCGCCCGGTGGTGCTCGCCGACGAGTTCGTCGAGATCGACCGGGTCCGTCACCGGGTCGCCGTGCTCGGCCACGAGGTCGCCCTCACCCCGATCGAGTTCCGCATGCTGGCCACCTTCGCCGAAAACCCGGGCCGCGTCCTCGGTCACGGCCAGTTGCTCGAAATGGTCTGGGGCGACCGGATCCGCGAGCGCGACGAGGTGAAGCTCTACGTCAGCTACCTGCGCCGCAAGCTCGGTGGCGCCGCCCACGTCGACCCGGTGGAGACGGTGCGCGGCGTCGGCTACCGCTACCGGCCGCGGCTGGTCAAGGTCGGCAACGGCAACGGCGCGGACCACGGCCCTTGACCTACCTTCTTTTCTGGGCGCCGGCTTGAAACTCCCGTCCGTTTACGTCGTTCATACCTTCGTCATCCCAGTTTCCTGGCGAGCGGTCCGAGAGGCTGATCATGAAGCCGAAACGGATCGCTCCCCTCGTCTCTGTCCTCCTCCTCGCCGTCGTCGGGCTGACCCTGGCCCCGCCCGCCGCCGCCAAGGGTCCGCGGGTGAGGAACGGCGTCGTCCAGGCCTGCATGAAGACGAAGGGCAAGAAGGGGCAGATAGGCACGATCCGGATCGTCAACTCGCCCAGGCAGTGCAAGAAGCGCAAGGGCGAAAAGCCGCTGACCTGGAGCCTCCTCGGGCCCGCCGCGGCGACCGACCCACAGCCGGGGGCGTCGGCAGGCGGCGAAGCCGGGGCGAAGGGGGACGGCGGCGACCGCGGACCCCAGGGCACCCAGGGTCCGCAAGGCGCGACCGGTCCCCAGGGCGAAAAGGGCGCGGCGGCGACGGTCGAATCTCAGCTGCGGGAAACGATCGCCGACCAGGGCAGGGAAATCGAAGTGCTGCTCGGGAAGGTCGGCAGCCTCACGACCGAAGTGCACCAGCTCGAAACCGACCTCGGCAACGCCGTGGACCAGTCGGTCGAAGCCGTCAAAGACGAAGTCGGTGCCCTGCGGTCAAACGTGGTCGAACCGCTGGTCGGCCAGGTCGGTCTGCTGGCGCCCCTCCCGGGCGAACTGAACACGCTCGGCAACGAAGTCGCGGAACAGTGCACGAGCCTGAGCGAAGTCGTGACCGAGGCCAACGGCACGAACACGGTACTCGGTGAAGTGATCGGCCGCGTCGGCCTCCTGCTCGGCCTCGGCACTCCCGCGCCGACGGAACCCGTGACCTGCTGAGCGGCGAGGCGCCACCGTCCGGGCGGGCGGCGGGCCTCAGCGCGGGGTGACGCGGAAGATCGAGACGACCTCGGCCTGGTGGCCGTTGGCGTGGATGACGTAGGCGCTGGGGCCGCCGCCGAACCAGCCGGCCGCTTCGTTCATCCCGACGAAGACGCCCGGGTGGCGGTTGCCGTCGGCGTCCTGGACCCAGACCTCGTCGCCCTCCTTGAAGCCGGGGTCGGCGTTGGCCTCGAATTCGGCGTCTTCGAGCGACTCGTCTGACATGACGCGAGCATAGCCGGCCCAACCGTGTCGCGCGGCGCCGCGACGGGTACGCTGCCGCCATGACGGTCCAGGGTGAGCCGATGAAAGCGAAGCTCATCGCCCAGCCCTTCGACGACCCCGGCTGGATCTTCGAGCGCAAGCTCGACGGCGAGCGGGCGATCGTCGAGCGCGGCCCCGGCGGCGTCGTGATCCGCTCGCGGACCGGCAGGCGGATGGACAACTACCCGGAGCTGATCGAGGCCTTCGAGAAGGAGGCGATCCAGAGCTTCGTGGTCGACGGCGAGATCGTCGCCTTCGACGGCTCGCGCACCAGCTTCGAGAAGCTGCAGGGGCGGATCGGGATCTCCGACCCGCGCCTGGCGCGACTGACCGGGATCGCGGTCTTCATCTACGTCTTCGACCTGCTCGAGCTGGAAGGGCGCGACCTCACCGACCTGCCGCTGCGCGAGCGCAAGTCGCTCCTCCGCCAGGCGCTCGAATTCCACGGCCCGGTCCGCTACACGCAGCACCGCAACGCAAAAGGGCGCAAGTTCTTCCTCGAAGCGTGCCGCAAAGGCTGGGAGGGGCTGGTCGCCAAGCGGGTCGACAGCACCTACACCCACACCCGCTCCAGCGACTGGCTGAAGATCAAATGCGCCTACGGGCAGGAGCTCGTGATCGGCGGGTACACGCTGCCGAAAGGGTCGCGCGAGCGCTTCGGCGCGCTGCTCGTCGGCTACAACCAGGACGGTGACCTGCGCTACGCGGGCAAGGTCGGGACCGGCTTCGACCAGGCGACGCTGACGATGCTCGGCGACAAGATGGACGCGCTGCGCCAGGAGAAGACGCCGTTCACCGCGGGCTCGGGACTGCCCCGCGACGCGGTCTGGGTCAAGCCGGAGCTGGTCGGCGAGTTCGGCTTCAGCGAGTGGACCCGTGACGGCAAGCTGCGTCATCCGCGCTACCTCGGCCTGCGCGACGACAAGCCGGCGAGCGAGGTCGTCCGCGAGATGCCGGTCGCGGCGGGGCCGCACTAGGGAGCGCGGGTGGCCGAGGAGGGCGCCGCCGCCTACCTGCCCGAGCGGCGCTCGCTGAAGGCGCTGCGCGAGGCGGTCCAGGACTGCCGCGGCTGCGACCTCTACCGCGACGCGACCCAGGCGGTCTTCGGCGAGGGCCCGGCGAGGGCGCGGCTGATGCTGGTCGGCGAGACGCCCGGCGACCGCGAGGACATCGAGGGCGAGCCCTTCGTCGGCCCCGCCGGCGGCGTCCTGCGCAAAGCGCTCGCGGAGGTCGGGATCGAGGTCGCCGACACCTATCTGACCAACGCGGTCAAGCACTTCAAGTGGCGCCCGCGGGGCAGGCGCCGCCTCCACGTGACGCCGCGGGTGGGGGAGATGAACGCCTGCCGTCCCTGGGTCGCGGCAGAGGTCGCCGCCGTCCGGCCGGAGGCGATCGTCGCCCTCGGCGCCACCGCCACCCGCTCCCTGTTCGGGACGGGGGTGAAGGTGATGCGGGACCGCGGAACCCTGCTCGAGAGCGATCTGGCGCCGCTGGCCACGGTGACGATCCACCCCTCGGCCGTCCTCCGTGCCGGCGACGAGCGCGCGGCGGCCTACGACGGCTTCGTCGCCGACCTGAGGACCGTCGCCGAGGCGCTCGCGGCCTAGGTGGTCGAGTCCGGGGATGGCGGCGGCGCAAGCTGTCGCCCGGAGTTGCAAGGGACGCGGCCGTCCCGTCCACGGCCCTGGCAGGTTGTGGCCGTGGCCGAGACGGCCGGGTCCATGGGGAGTGAGGGGGGTTCGGGGCGTGCGCCGGGGGATGTGCGGGAGTGCCTGGAAGGAGCGCATGATCCGCCACGAAGGCGCGGGTTCCGTGACGAAGACCATGGGACGTCACGGTCCCGTCCCACTTCCACATCACCGCCACGACGTCCGTGCACTTGTCCCCGCCATGAGGGGGACAAGTGCACGACTGGTCACCTGTCCACCCGATAAGGGGGACAGGTGACCAGTCGTCGTGGGGCGTGATGTGGAGGTGGGGAGGGATCGTGACGTCCCATGGGCCTTCGTCACGGAATCCTCACCTTCGTGGCGGATCATGCGCTGCTCCCCGGCACCGCCCGCACATCCCCCGGCGCACGCCCCGAACCCCCCTCACTCCCCACGGACCCGGCCGTCCCGGCCCCGGCCCCAACCAGCCCGGGCCGTGGACGGG
>DASZUH010000248.1:0-4782 GCA_035547715.1 Solirubrobacterales bacterium | reverse complement strand
CCGCTACAGAAGCCCGTCTTCGCGGAAATCGTTTTCGAGCATCGGCTCGAGGGTGCGGGCGAAGGTGGCGGTGAGGTGGTCCTTGTCGCGGTAGGTGAGGGCGTTGCCGATCACGGCGCGGCAGATTTCGCCGGGGCAGATGTCGCCGATGAAGTCGACCAGGTGGGTGCTCGGTGAGCGTTCGGCGGCGCGGACGTCGTATTCGCGGTCCCATTCGCGCCGGCGGGGGAAGGCGCAGCGGCCGAGGTGCTGGATGTCTTCGGAGACGCAGCTCGGGACGTCGGAGGTCGAGGTCGGGTTGTCGCGGATGACCACGGTGTGGGGGCCCGCGGCCTGGATTCGGTTCAGCGTCCGCAGGTAGGCCGCTTCCATCGCTTCCGCCGCGTCGTCGCCGCTCAGTTCTTCGCCTTCCGGCCCGTACGGCGTGTATTCGGTGTCGCCGCTCATGATCACGGTCGTGTTTTCGTCGCCCGATTCGATCCGTTCGAAGGCGTCCTGCCGCCATTCGTCGCACTGCGAGTACTCACGGTCTTCGACCATGCTCCGCACTTCGAGTTCCTCCGGCGGGCATTCGGCCTTGGTCAGGACGATCAGCCGCCACTGGTGGAGTTCGGCCAGTTCCTCGACCGCGGGGAAGTACTGCATCGCGTGCGAGTCGCCGAAGAGGATCAGCGTGCGTTCGCCTTCCGGGTCGCCGTACAGGCATTTGTTCGAGTTGGTGCCTTCGATCCCGACCATGCAGCCTTCGTAGTAGCTGCGGCCGCGGTCGGCGCGCGCCTTCAGCGGGTTCGGCCGCAGCGCCGTCGCCGTTTCCTGCGGGGTCGGCTGTTCGGGGAGCGCGGCGGCGCCCGGCACGTCGGAGAGCTTCGCCGTGCGGATCGACGGCTGCGCGGCGCGCAGGCCGATCCCGACGCCGACCGCGACCAGGGTGCAGGCGAGGCCGAGCGCGATCGCCCGGTTCGGCAGCCGGCGCAGGGCGGGCGCGCGCCGCACCGGGTTCTCGACCAGCGTGTGGGTGAGCTGCGTCGGCACCCAGGAGGCGGCGACCGCGGCGAGCCCGGCGGCAACCGAGAGGCGCGGCCCCCAGATCGCCGCGGCGAAGACGAGGAAGGGCCAGTGCCAGAGGTACCACGAGTAGGAGATCCGGCCGACGTAGCGGATCGGCGGCAGCGCCAGAAGCCGGCCGGCGCCGGCCCGCACCCCGGCGACGCCGCGCCCGGTCTCGGCCAAAGCTGTGCCGGCGAGGATCAGCGCCGCGGCGCCGAGCGTCGGGATCAGCGCCGCCGTCCCCGGGAACGTCGTTTCCGCGGTGAAGGCGAAGCTGGCATAGACGATCGCCGCGACACCGAGCCAGCCGAGCGCCACCGCGCCGAGTCGCGGCAGTCGCACCGCGCCGGCGAGGGCGAGCGCGGCGCCGAGCGCCAGCTCCCAGGCGCGGGCGAAGGTGTCGAAGTAGGCGAAGGCCGGTTTGTCGTCGGTGAGGATCACGCCGTAGACCAGCGAGCCGGCGAGGATCAGCGCCAGGACGACCCAGAGCGCCGGCCGCACCGAGCGTCCGCGCCGCCGCCAGAACCAGGTCGCCGCCAGCATCAGCCCCGGCCAGACGAGGTAGAACTGCTCCTCGATCGCCAGCGACCAGAGGTGGAGGACCGGGCTCGGTTCGAGCCCCTGGGCGAAGTAGTCGACCGACTGCGCGGCGAAGTGCCAGTTGGCGACGTAGAGGGCGGCGGCGACGATGTCCCCGGCGACTTCGGTGTCGCGCAACGGCGAGAGCAGGATCATCGACAGCACGCCGACGGTCGCCAGCAGGATCGCCGAGAGCGGCAGCAGGCGTTTGGCGCGGCGCGCGTAGAAGCGGCGCAGGCTGATCGTGCCGCTGCGGTCGAGCTCTCCCAGCAGGAGGCGGGTGATCAGGAAGCCGGAGATGACGAAGAAGACGTCGACCCCGACGTAGCCGCCGGCGAGGAACGGCACCCCGGCGTGGCAGAGGAGGACGGCGACGATCGCCACCGCGCGCAGGCCCTCGATGTCGGGGCGAAAGCGGCGGCCGGACTCTTGCTCGTCAGGGGGCTTTCTTGAGTGCATAGGTCAACTTAAGGTTAGTGAGTCGCGGCCACCGAACCGCGGGGCGGGCGACTCAGTGGGCGAGGACCGGGACCCGCCTGGCGATCGTGGCCAGCCAGTCCATCGCCCGGGTTACCAGGTAGGGGCGACTGCGATCGGTCCAATGGCCACCGGCCACCCTCCAGAGGACTACCAGACCGTGTTCGGCGGCGAACTGTTCGTTCATCCGGGGCGGCACGATGCGGTCGGCCCGTCCCTGGATCACCAGCAGCGGCGAGTGGAATTCACGCAGGGCCGGCGAGAAGCGTTCCCGCTGGGCGAGGTCGACCCCGAGCGATTCCCAGTAGCCGATGCCGTAGCGGGCGAGCGGCCATTCCCAGGTGGCCAGGTCCGAGACCGGCGCCTTCGCGACCCCGCCCGCGACCAGGCCTTCGGCCGCCAGCAGCGAGGCCAACGTGCCGCCCGCCGAGGCGCCGTAGGCGAAGACGTGGTCGAGGCCGAACTTTTCGCGCAGGCGGCGCGCTTCGTCCCGCGCCGTGGCGACCGCGGCCGGGAGGCTGTCGAGCGGATAGGTGACGTAATGGGGGACGAAGCCGGCGGCGATCGCCCGTTCGCGGGTCAGCGGTTCGAAGGTCGGGTCTTCGTAGAGGAAGGAGCCGCCGTGGAGGAGCAGCAGCTGGTCCCGCTGTGCCGGAGCCTGGGCGCCGCCGCCGGCGGCGCCCGCCACCGCGGGGGTCAGGGCGGCAACCGCGAGGAGCAGGCAGGCCAGCGCGGCGAGGAAGGCGCCGTCCCGCGCGTGTCGGCCCGCCCCCGTCAAACCGCGCGGACCGAGATTCGTAGCCGCAGGCCCTCGATCGTCGTCTCGCTGACGCGCCCGGCGTCGTCTCCCGCGGCGCCGTCGAGGTTGAAGTCGGTCGCCAGGGTCTCGCCCGCGATGTAGGCCTCGTGCTCGCGCGCGACCGCGAGCATCTCGGCGTCGCCGGCCAGCCCCAGCGCGATCCGGTCGGTGACCTCGAGGCCCGCCTCTTTGCGGGCGAGCTGGACCGCGCGGACGATCTCCCGCGCCAGGCCCTCGCGGCGAAGCTCCTCGTCGATCTCCAGCTGCAGGGCCACCGCGTGGCCCGCCTCGGCCTCGACCTCGTAGCCCTCGAGCGGCTTCAGCGCCAGGGTGATGTCGTCGGGGCCGAGCGTGTGGTCGACCCCGTCGATCGAGATGCCCACCTCGCCCCCTTCGGCCAGGGTCGCCGCGACCCGCGCCGGGTCGAGCGCCGCCACCGCCGCCGCCACCTGCGGCATGTGCTTGCCGAAGCGCGGGCCGAGCGCGCGGTAGTTCGGTTTGACCTCGTAGCTGACCAGGTCGCCGGTCTCGGCGACGAAGTCGAGCTCCTTCACGTTCAGCTCCGCGGTGACGAGGTCGGCGCGCGCTTCGATCGCCGCCCGCTCGTCCTCGTTGGCGACGACGACGGCGCGGCGCAGCGGCCGGCGCAGTTTCACCTTGCTCGCGGCGCGGGCGGCGAGGCCGAGGCTGACCGTGCGGCGCACCGCCGCCATCGCCGCTTCCAGGTCGGCGTCGCGGAGCGCCTCGTCGACGACCGGGAAGTCGCGCAGGTGGACCGAGTCGGGGGCGTCGCCGAACTCGCCCTCGGCGCCGCCCGCGAGGTTGCGATAGATCTCGTCGGCGAGGAACGGGGTGAACGGGGCGAGCATCGTCGCCGTCTCCAGCAGGCAGGTGCGCAGGGTCGTGAAGGCGGCCCGGTCGCCCTGCCAGAAGCGCGGCCGCGACACCCGCACGTACCAGTTGGAGAGCTCCTCGACGAAGTCGGCGATCGCCCGCCCGGCGGTGGTGCAGTCGAAGTCGTCCATGCGCTCGCGGACGGTCTCGACCGTGGCGTCGAGGCGCGAGAGCGCCCAGCGGTCGACATCAGTTGCGCCCGCCTCCTCTGCTCCCGCGCCGTCGAAGGGGTCAGATATGGATTCGCCGTCGCCCCCGCGTCCGGGGGCGGGCGCCTCGGAAAGGGTCGCCGGATCCAGCCCCTCGGCGTTCGCGTAGAGCACCCAGAATGAGTACGTGTTCCAGAGCTGCAGCATGAAGGTGCGGACCGATTCGCCGACCGTCTCCAGCGAGAAGCGGTAGCCCGCCCAGGGCTGCTGGGTGGTGAGGTAGTACCAGCGGAAGGCGTCGGCGCCGTGCTCGGCGAGCACCTCCCAGGGGTCGACCACGTTGCCGCGGCTCTTCGACATCTTCTGGCCCTCGGGGTCGAGGATCAGCCCGAGGCAGACGCAGTTGCGGAAGCTCGATTGATCGAAGAGCAGGGTCGACTCGGCGAGCAGCGTGTAGAACCAGCCGCGCGTCTGGTCCTGGGCCTCGCAGATGTAGTCGGCCGGGAAGCGCGACTCGAACTCCTCGCGCCCCTCGAACGGGTAGTGGAACTGGGCGAAGGGCATCGCGCCGCTGTCGTACCACGTGTCGATCACCGAGCTGACCCGGCGCATGTTGCCGCCGCAGTCCGCGCAGCGCAGGACGACGTCGTCGATGTAGGGGCGGTGGAGGTCGTCGGGCACGGTGCCGCCGTGCCTGACCAGGTCCGCTTTCGAGCCGACGCAGATCACGCCGTCGCAGCCCTCCGACTCGCACTCCCAGATCGGCAGCGGCGTCCCCCAGTAGCGGTTGCGGGAGAGCGCCCAGTCGACGTTGTTCTCCAGCCATTTGCCGAAGCG
>DASZUH010000247.1:0-12176 GCA_035547715.1 Solirubrobacterales bacterium | reverse complement strand
TCGCCTTGCGGGAGAGGACGATGTCACCGATCAGCGTGTACTTGCGCTCGTCCCTCTCGGCCATGTATCAGCAAATAGCTGATTCTGATATCGACCTTGCAAATCGGGGCGCCCGGATTCGAACCGGGGACCTCTGCCACCCAAAGGCAGCGCGCTACCAGGCTGCGCCACGCCCCGACCGGGCCAGTGTAGGCGGCGCGGGCGGATCCGGGGGCGGCGCGGGCGGGTGCGGGTGGCCGATCATCTAGCGTCTGCGGCGATGGCCGACGTCAAGCCGCTGAAAGCCCTGCACTACGACCTCGCCAAGGTCGGGGGTCTGGACAAGGTCGCCTCGCCGCCCTACGACGTGATCGACGCGGCGGAGCGGATGCGCCTGCTCGAGCTCTCCCCCTACAACGCGGTCGCGATCGACCTGCCGAAACCGTTCGACCCGGAGGACCCCGCGAGCCGGCCGGTCGGCGACCCCTACGAGGACGCGGCACGACGGATCGACGCCTGGCGCGCCGAGGGCGTGCTCGTCGCCGACACCGAGGACGCGGTCTGGGCGCTGGCGCAGGACTACACCGCCCCCGACGGCACGAGGCACACCCGCCACGGCGTCCTCGTCCGGGTCCGCGTCGAGGACTACGAGACCGGCATCGTCCGCCCCCACGAGCGCACCCATCCCGGTCCGCTCGTCGACCGGCTCGAACTCACCCGCGCCACGCGACTGAACCTCTCGCCGATCTTCTCGCTCTCGACCGCGGACCCCTGGCCGCTGGTCGAGCCCGCCCTCTCCCCCGAGCCCTGGGGCGAGGTCACCGACCCCGACGGCACCGTCAACCGCGTCTGGCGGGTCGCCGACCCGGCCGTCGTCGCCGCCGTGGTCGCGCGCCTCGCCGACGCCCAGCTCCTGATCGCCGATGGCCACCACCGCTACGAGACCGCCCGCGCCTACCGCGACGAGATCGGCGGCGAGGGCCCGCAGAACTACACGCTGATGGCGCTCACCGGGCTCGACGACCCCGGCCTCACCGTCTTCTCCACGCATCGCCTCCTCTCCGGCTTCGCCGCCGACCCGGGCCGCCGCGAGCGCCTGCTCGCGGGCCTGCGCGACCTCTTCGACGTCACCGAGGTGCCGCGCGCCGAGCTCGACCCGGCCGCCGCCGCGGGCATCGGCGTCTTCAGCCTCTTCGACGCCGCCGACGGCAAGGCCTACCGGCTCGTCCTCCGCGCCACCGACGAGCTCGACCGCCGGCTCGCCGGCAAGCCCGAGGCCTACCGCCGGCTCGACTCGGCGATCCTCGAGACGCTCGTGCTCGAGGGCCTCGCCGGGATGAGCGAGCAGGACATCACCGAGCGCCGCGGCCTCGAGTACGCGAACAGCGTCGAGGACGCGGTCGAGATGACGGCGAACGGGATCTACGACCTCGCCTTCATCCTGCGACCGGTACCGATCGAGCAGGTCCGCGCGGTCGCGGCGACCGACGAGAACATGCCGCCGAAGTCGACCTACTTCTTCCCCAAGGTGATGACCGGGTTCGTCTTCAGCCCGGTCGGCTGACGGGCGCTCTAGGATCGTCGCGTGGTCAAGATCTACACCCGCAAGGGCGACGACGGCACGACCTCTCTCTGGTATGGCGGCCGCGTCCCCAAGGACAGCGCCCGGACCGAGGCCTACGGTACCTTCGACGAGGCCTGCTCGGCGCTCGGCGTCGCCCGCGCCCTCTGCACCGAGTCGGGCGCCGACGAGCTCGCCGCCGACATCCTCCGCCTCCAGGACGACCTCTTCGTCGCCGGCGCCGAGCTGGCGACCGCGCCGGAGGCCGCCGCGCGCCTCGAAGACGGGGTCAGCCGCGTCACGCCGGCGATGGTCGCGGAGGCCGAGGCGCTGATCGACCGCTACATGGCCGAGGTCACCCTGCCGCCGAAGTTCGTCATCCCCGGCGGCAACCTGATCTCGGCCCACCTCGACGTCGCCCGCACCGTGATCCGCCGCGCCGAGCGCCGCGTCTCGACCCTGGTCGAGGAAGGCGAGATCGCCTCCGAGACCCTCGTCCACTTCGTCAACCGCGCTTCCGACCTCGCCTACGCGATGGCCCGCCGGGCCGACGTCGACGACCCGGCCCTGTTCGAGGGACGGGGTCGCTGATGCACGCCCACGTCGTCGCCCGCCGCATCGCCGGCTACTCCCACGAAGTCGACCTCGGCGACGGCCACGAGATCGTCGTCGACGAGCCCGCCGAGGACGGCGGCACCGACACCGGCCCGCGCCCGAGCCAGCTCCTCGCCACCAGCCTCGCCGGCTGCACCGCGATCACGATCGAGCTCTACGCCAAGCGCAAAGGCTGGAACCTCGACGGGCTCGCGGTCGCGGTCGACATGAGCTCGGTCGGCGAGGGCGTGCCGCCACACGCGGTGCCCACCCACTTCACGGTCGAGGTCGGGCTGCCCGCGGGCCTCGACGACGAGCAGCGGCGCAAGCTGATGGTGATCGCCGAGAAGTGCCCGGTCCACAGGCTGCTGGAGGGCGGCGCCGAGATCACCGTCGTCGAGCGCGCCCCGGGCTGATGGGTCCGAGCGGAGCGCTCGCGCTGCTCCGCGACCATCGCCAGTTCCGCGCCCTCTGGGGCGCGGTCGCGCTCAGCTACATCGGCTCGGGCGCGGCCAACACGGCGCTCACCCTCTACGTCCAGCAGACGCGCGGCACCGGCACTGCTGTCGCCGCCTTCCTGATCGCCGCCAACGCGCCGCGGTTGCTCGGCCCGCTGGCGGGCGGCGTCGCCGACCGGGTCGACCTGCGCACGCTCCTGGTCGGCTGCGACCTCGGCCAGGCGGTCCTCTACGCCCTCGTCGCGACGCTGCCCTCGTTCGGCCTGCTGATCGCCCTGACCGCGCTGGCGACCGTGCTGCAGACGGCCTACAGCCCGGCCCGCACGGCGATCGTCCCCAGCCTGGTCGAGCCCGAGGAGCTGATCCCGGCCAACGCGCTGCTCGGCACCGCGAACAACCTCTACGTCGCGGTCGGGCCGCTGGTCGGCGGCCTCCTCTTCGCCACGATCGGCGCCGGCGCCGCGCTCCTCGTCAATGCCGTCACCTTCCTCGGCTCGGCCCTCCTCACCCGCGCGGTGCCGCCGACCCCGCCGCCCGACGACGCCGAGCCGGAGGGGCTGCTCGCCGCGGCGGCGACCGGCGCCCGCTTCGTCTGGCGCGACAAGGTGCTGCGGGCGGTGGCGCTCCTGATCTTCCTCCTGCTCGCCTTCATCGCCGTCGACAACGTCGCCCTCGTCTTTCTCGTCCGCGAAACCCTCGGCGGGTCGGCCTTCGCCTACGGCGTGATCGAGGCCGTCTTCGGCGCCGGCATGTTGGCGGGCGGCTTCTGGATCATCCGCGGGCGCGGCGGTCAGTGGCTGGCGACGCGGCTCTACGTCCTCGCCTGCAGCCTCAGCGTGTGCGGCTCCTTCGGCGGTGCGATCGCCCCGAGCGTGGCGGTGCTGGCCCCCTTCGAGGCGCTCGCCGGAGCAGGCAACGCGATGGAGATCGTGGCGATGGAAACGATCGTCCAGCAGCGGGTGCCGCAGGGCATGATCGGCCGCGTCTACGGCTTCGTCTCCAGCGCGACCTCGCTCGGCCTCGGCATCGCGATGGGCCTCGGCGGCCTCGTCGTCGACATGACCTCCCCGCGGACCGCCTTCCTGATCGCCTCGATCGGCGGCGTCCTCGCGATCCTCGCCATCGCCCCGACCATCCTGCGCGCGCCGGCCCCCGCGCCGACTCCGACGCCGACATCGGGATGATGTGGCCTTGAGTCCCGTCGACGACATCGCCGAGCTGCTGATCAGCGCCGAGGAGGCGGCGGCGATGGAGGCGAACGGTGCCACCGACGCGGCGGTGCTGCTGCCGCTCTACGGCTGGCCCGACGAACCTGGCCTGATCTTCACCGAGCGTCGTGCCGACCTGCGCCGGCACGCCGGCGAGGTCTCCTTCCCCGGCGGGCGCCACGACGAGGGAGATGCGGACCTCGAGGCGACCGCGCTGCGCGAGGCCGCCGAGGAGATCGCCCTCGACCCGGCGCGCGTCGCGATCGTCGGCGCGCTCCCGCCGGTCTCGACCTTCGTCACCGGCTACCGGATCCAGCCCTTCGTCGGCCTCGTCGACCGCCCCGCCGCGCTCGCCCTCGTTCCCAACCCGACCGAGGTCGAGACCGTCCTCACCCTCTCCCTCGACCGCCTCCGCGAGGGCTACGAGATGCGCCGCCTGGTCCGCCGCGGCGTCCCCATCCACACCCCGACCTACGAGGTCGACGGCCAGCTCATCTGGGGCGCGACCGCAAGGATCCTGGGGGACTTCTTGAAGCGGCTGGGGTAGTCGGCTTCGGGGAAGGGACGCCGGGCGAGGCAGGCTGGCGCCCGGACAGAAAGGGACGCGGGGTGACACCCCCGGTGTTGATGGGCCGAAAACTCCCCATATAGGGGAGTTTTCGGCCCATCAACATGGCGCGGATGCGGGAGCGTGGAGTTCGTCGCGTCCCTGTGTCCGGAAGGGGCCCGGACGCGCCTGGTTCGTGACCCATGGGACGTCACGGTCCCTCCTGACTTCCTCATCGGGCAGATCCACCTACCGGACTTTGACCCCACCATGTTGGGGTCAAAGTCCGGTACGCGTCATCGCCCGGGTGTGAGGGTGACGGAAGCCCGCACCTCCCCCCGTCCGTGTGCCCGCCTCCCACGGAACCCTCACGTCCCGGGCCCTCGTGGAGCGCCGGCTACCGCCGGGCGAGGAGCTCGACGACGGCCGCCTCGAGCTCCTCCACCCACCGCGGGCCGTGCTCGCGCGGAATCTCGGTGACCGCCACCGGGATCCGCCAGGTCCGTTCGGCGTGGCGGCAGAGCTTGGCGCCGCCCGCCAGCAGCTTCGCGTCGACGCTGCCGACGCCCTCGTAGACGAAGCCCCGCACCGGGGTTTCGACCAGCCGTTCGAGCAGCGATTCCAGCCGCGGGCCGTGGATCGCGGCGAGCTGCTCGTCGGCGCCCGTCGCCGAGCCGAGCAGCCAGATCACGACGGCGACGTCGTCGACCAGGTCGAGGATCGTCGCGGGCCGGTCGGGGTCGGCGCGGACGGGCTCGATCCCGGCCTCTTCGATCGCCACCAGGCCCTCCTCGTCGCGGCTCGTGCCGCGCACCGCCCAGCCCTCCTCCAGCAGCTCGGACCCGAGGGCGCGGCCGCTGCAGCCGCAGCCGACGATCAGCGCGCGGGCCACGTCAGTGGGCTTGCCCGGCGGGGAAGCGGACGACGGCGCGCCGGCGCTGTTCCTCGTTGGCCCCGGGGCCGGGGCGGCTGTGGACGTTGTGGGTGTCGATCGGCTCACCGCAGACCGAGCAGGTCGGAACCATGTGGAAGGCGTGGTCCTCGTGGACGACCTCGAGCGGCGGTCCGTTCTCGGCCGTGTAGCGGTCGCCCCAGGCGAGCAGGGCCAGGAGGATCGGCTGCAGGTCGCGCCCCTTCTCGGTCAGCACGTACTCGAAGCGCTCCGGATGCTCGCTGTAGCGGCGGCGCTCGACGATGCCCTCCTCGGTCAGCGTCACCAGCCGCGCGCTGAGCACATTGGTCGCCACCCCGAGCGAGGCCTGGAACTCGTCGAACCGCCGCCGCCCGAGGAAGAGGTCGCGCAGGATCAGCATCGTCCAGCGCTCGCCGAGGAAGGCGAGCGGCTTGGCGATCGAGCAGTTCTTCTCCGCGTATCCGGCGATGGCCATGGCTCGATTCTAGCAGTGACTTTCAATTTAAAACCCACCTCTGCTACCGTGCCTTGCGAAACGCAAGCGACCCGTCGCGCGCTCCCGCGCGACGCCGATAGGAGCGACGAAATGGCCCACCGCTGGAAGGTCCTCGCGGTCACCTCGATCGGCCTCTTCATGGCCGGCCTCGACCTGTTCATCGTCAACATCGCCTTCCCCGACCTCTCCCGCTCCTTCGGCGACGCGTCGCTGTCGAGCCTCTCCTGGGTCCTGAACGGCTACGCGATCGTCTTCGCCGCGCTCCTCGTCCCGGCCGGGCGGATCGCCGACCGGGTCGGCCGCAAGCGCGTCTTCGTCCTCGGCCTGCTCACGTTCTCGCTCGCCTCGGCGCTCTGCGCGGTGGCGCCCTCGATCCCCCTCCTGGTCGCCGCCCGCGTCCTCCAGGCGGTCGGCGCGGCGATGATGATCCCGACCACGCTCGGCCTCCTGCTGCCCGCCTTCCCGCCCGAGCAGCGGCCGATCGCGATCGGCATCTGGTCCGCCGTCTCCGGCGTCGCCGCCGCCCTCGGCCCGCCGATCGGCGGCCTCCTCGTGCAGATCAGCTGGCACTGGATCTTCCTCGTCAACGTGCCGATCGGCCTCCTCACCGCCGCCGCCGCGGTCCGCATCCTCGACGAGCGGCGCGAACCCGAGGACGGCCGCCCCGACCTGCTCGGCGCCCTCTTCCTCGCCCTCGGCATCGGCGTCCTCACCCTCGGCATCGTCGAGGGGCCCGAATGGGGCTGGAGCGACGGCCGCGTGGTCGGCTCGTTCCTCGCCGCGATCCTGCTGGTCGGCGCCTTCCTCCACCGCTCCGCCCGCCACCGCGCGCCGGTGATCGAGCTGCCGCTGCTGCGCGTCCGCTCCTTCGCCCTCGCCAACCTGGCGACGCTGGCCTTCTTCATGGGCTTCGGCGCGATGCTCCTCTCCGGCGTCCTGCTGCTGACCGAGGTCTGGGGCTGGTCGGAGCTCCGTGCCGGCCTCGCCCTTTCCCCCGGCCCGCTGATGGCGGCGATCTTCGCCGCCCCCTCGGGACGGCTCGGCGCCCGGATCGGCCAGCGGCCGGTGGCGACGGTCGGCGGCCTCGTCTTCGCCGGCAGCTTCGCCCTGATGCTGGCGACGGTCGGCCCCCGGCCCGAATACGCGACGACCTTCCTGCCCGCCTTCATGCTCGGCGGCGCCGGGGTCGGCCTGACGATGGGGACGCTGCCGACCGCGGCGACGGCCTCGCTCCCCCCGGGCCGCTTCGCCACCGGCTCCGCCGTCTTCGGCATGGCACGCCAGCTCGGCTCGGTGATCGGCGTCGCGGTGCTGGTGGCGCTGGTCGACTCGGCCGGCGGCAACCTGCTGCACGGGATCGAAGGCGGCTGGTGGTTCGCGCTCGGCTCCGGCCTCGGCGCGGCGGCCCTCGCCTTCTCCCTCCCCGCCCGGGCCAAGGCGCGCGCCGCCGAGGCGGCGCCCTCAGCGGCGGCGGTATAGGTCGAGCTTCCAGCGCTCGTCCTCGACCACCCTGGCCTCGATCTCGGCCTCGGTCAGGTCGGGGGCGCCGCGCCGGCGGCGCATCTCGTTCTGCGCCTCGAGCATCTGCCGCACGTCGTCGAGCTCGTTGCGCGCCTCGACCTCGGGCGAGCGGGTCGGGAACCAGTCGATCAGCTCGGCGTCCTCGCCCGGGTAGAGGAGACCGACCACGACGACGACGCCGACGAGGAAGATGAGAACCGCGACCGTCCCCAACAGCAGCAGCACCGTTCCAGCATACGCCCGCCCCTCGCAGCCCGCACCCGCCGGCGGTCGGCCGTGAGGTAGCCTCGCTCCGATGATGGGGGACTTCACCGAGCTGGCGAGCGTCGACGGGCGGATCACGCCGACCGCGGAGGCGACGATCGGCCTCAAGGACGACGGCCTCTACCGCGGCGACGGCGCCTTCGAGGTGGTCCGCCTCTACGCCGGCCGCCCCTTCGCGATGGCCGACCACGTCGCCCGCCTCGAACGCTCCGCCGCCGCCCTGCGGCTGGAGTTCGACCGGATGGCGCTGCTCGGCGAGGTCGAGGCGCTGCTCGCCGAAGCGGGTCCGGTCGAAGGCCAGCTGCGGCTGATCGTCACCCGCGGCGGCCGGCGCATCGCCGCGACCGAGCCGATCCCCCACCACGACGAGACGATCCGGCTCGCCTCCGTCACCTACCAGCCGACGGTCGTCCTCAACGGGGTCAAGTCGCTCTCCTACGGCGCCAACATGCTCTCCTCGCGGCTGGCGAGGGAAGCGGGCGCCGAGGAGGCGCTCCTGGTCCGCCCCGACGGCATCGTGCTGGAGCCGCCGACCTCCTCGATCTTCTGGGTCGCCGAGGGCGCCCTGCGCACCACCGCGACGGCCGAGGGCGTGCTCGCCTCGATCACCCGCGACCGCCTGATGCGCGCGATCCCCGGGATCGAGGAGGGCGCCTGGACGCTCGACGAGCTGAAGGCCGCCGACGAGGCCTTCCTCGCCTCGACCACGCGGGAGCTGCAGGCGGTCGCGTCGATCGACGGGGTCGAGCTGCCGGCGGCGCCCGGCCCGCGCACCCGTGCCGCGCAGGAGGCCTTCGCCGCCGCCCGCGACGCGGAGCTCGAAGCCGCCGTGAACTGACTTTCCGCGGCGGGGGCGCCGCGCCAAACCGCGGCGGGGCCGCACGACAGAGGAGGCAGGGGATGGATTTCAACCTCACCGACGAGCAGAAGCTGATCGCCGAGGCGGCGCGCGAGTTCGCCGATCGCGAGATCCTGCCGCGGGTGCGCGAGAACGACCGCGCCGAACGGTTCGACCGCGAGCTGGCGCGCAAGCTCGGCGAGGTCGGCTTCCTCGGCGCGCCGGTCGCCGAAGAGTACGGCGGCCGCGGCCTCGACTACCTCGGCTACGGGCTGATCGTCGAGGCGATCGGCCGCGCCGACTCCTCCGCCCGCACCGTCGTCTCGGTGGTCACCTCGCTGGTCTCCAATCCGATCGAGCACTGGGGCACCGAGGAGCAGAAGCAGCGTTGGCTACCGCGCCTTTGCTCGGGCGAGGGGCTCGGCTGCTTCGGCCTGACCGAGCCCGACACCGGCTCCGACGCCGCCAACCTGCGGACCCGGGCGACGAAGACCGATTCCGGCTGGAGCCTCAGCGGCCAGAAGATGTGGATCAGCCTCGGCAACCACGCCGAGGTGGCGCTGATCTTCGCCCAGACCGATCCGGAGAAGAAGCACAAGGGCCTCGCCGCCTTCCTCGTCCCCACCGACACGCCCGGCTTCACCAGCGCCGAGATCCACGGCAAGCTCGGCCTGCGCTCCTCCGACACCGCCGAGCTCTCGCTCGACGCGGTCGAGGTCGGCGACGACGCCCTGCTGGGTGCAGTCGGCGACGGCTTCAAGGTCGCGATGACGGCGCTCGAGGCGGGCCGCTACTCGGTCGCCGCGGGCTGTGTCGGGATCATGGAAGGCTGCGTCGAGGCCTCGGTGAGCTTCGCCAAGGAGCGCAAGCAGTTCGGCGTCCCCCTGGCCCGCTTCCAGCTGGTCCAGGAGATGATCACCGAGATGATCCTCAAGCGCGACGCGGCGCGGATGCTCGTCTTCCGCGCCGCGATGCTGAAGGACGAAGGCAGGCCGAACACGATGGAGACCTCGGTCGCGAAGCTCTTCGCCACCGAGTCGGCGGTCGAATGCGCCAACCTGGCGATCCAGGTCCACGGCGGCTCCGGCTACGTCGACGACTACCCGGTCGAGCGCTACCTCCGCGACGCCCGCGTGACCACCCTCTACGAGGGGACCTCGCAGATCCAGAAGCTGATCATCGGCCGGCTCGCGACCGGGATCAACGCGATGCTGCCGTTCGACTGAGGGGGCGGGGCGCGGGCGACCGTGCTTCGCGGGCGGGGCGGCCGTCCGAGGTGCGTCCCGGGCGTCTCGTGGCGGCCCTGGCAGGTTGTGACCGCCACGAGACGCCCGGGACGTGAGGGTTCCGTGGGGAAGGTGCAGGGTTCGCCACGATCTCCGCCCTTCCGTCACGGTTCCACATCGGGCGGGGCCGCGATGCGTGTTTTGACCTTGCTATGGCAGGGTCAAAACACGCATCGTGATCTGGGCGGATGAGGATCGGTGACGTTCCCGCAGTCTTCGTGACGAGAAACGCGCACTTCGTGGAGGACCCCGCACGTCTCCCGGCGCCTGTCACGAACCCTCATCACTCCCCACACACCCGGCCTTCTCGGTGGCGGCCACAACCTGCCAGGGTCGTCACCGAGAAGGCCGGGCGCAACTCGGACGGCCGCCCCCGCCTCGCCCCCGCCCCGGGCGACAGCTTTCCCCGCCCGCCCTATCCGATCGCGACCATGCGCTCGATCGGCAGCTTCGCCCGCTCGGCGACGGCCTCCGGGACGCTGACCTCGAACTTCGTCTCCGCGAGCGAGTCGCGCAGTTTCGGCAGCGTGATCATCTTCATGTATTTGCAGAAGGCCATCCGGTTGGCCTCGATCAGATTCGCCTTCGGCGCGACCTGCTGCAGCGGGTAGAGCATGCCGTTCTCGGTGGCGACGATGAACTCGCCTTCGGGATGCTGTTCGACGTAGGTCTGCATGCCCGAGGTGGAGAGCATGTGGACGCCGGTGGTGTCGATGTCGCCGGCGGCGACGTACTCCATCGCCTGGGTCGAGCAGCCGCACTCGGGGTGGATCAGGAACTCGGCCTCGGGGTGTTCGGCGCGGGTGCGGGCGATGTCCTCGGGGCGGATGCCGGCGTGGACGTGGCACTCGCCGTCCCAGACGTGGAAGCGGGCGCGGCGCCCGGGCTCGTTCACGAGCCCGGTCTCGCGCTCGACGAAGGCGCCGAGCCACATGTCGGGACCGAAGAGGATCTCGGTGTCGTCGCCGTGCTCGCGCCAGATGTGCTCGACCACCGAGACGGCGTTCGAGGAGGTGACGCAGTAGTCGGTCTCGGCCTTCACCTCGGCCGAGGTGTTCACGTACATGACGACCATCGCGCCGGGGTGTTCGGCCTTCCAGGCGCGCAGCTCGTCGGCGGTGATCGAGTCGGCGAGGCTGCAGCCCGCGTCGAGGTCGGGGATCAGGACCTTCTTGTCGGGCGAGAGGATCGAGGCGGTCTCGGCCATGAAGTGGACGCCGCAGAAGACGATCACCTCGGCGTCGGTGGCCGCGGCGGCGCGGGAGAGCCCGAGGCTGTCGCCGAGGTGGTCGGCGACGTCCTGGATCTCCGGCAGCTGGTAGTTGTGGGCGAGGATCACCGCGTTGCGCCGCCCGGCGAGCGCGCGGATCTCCTCGCTGAGGGTCGCGATCTCCTCCGGAGCCAGTTCCGGGCTGAAGTTTGGTTGGATCGTCGGGAGCTCCTGCATGAGCCCTTCCTTTCCTGATGTTCGCCGGCAGACCTTCGGGTCGAACCAGGTCGAATGAACGTGCAGGCAGTTTACCGGGTGGCCCGACCCGCCCACCAGGCATCCTTCAGGTATGCCCGAGTTACCCGAGGTCGAGATCACCGCCCGGCGGATCGACGAAGCGACCCGCGGCGCCACCGTCGAATCGGTGCTGGCGCCGGGGATGAACGTGATGAAGACGTTCGACCCGCCGCTGGAAGCGTTGGTCGGACGCCAGCTCACCGGCGTCAGGAGGATCGCCAAGATGCCGGTGATCGAGTTCGGCAACCTCTCGCTGTTGATCCACCTGATGTCGGCGGGGCGGCTGCGCGTCTACGACAAACGCGCCTCGCTCAAAGACCGCGCCTCGCGCGTGCTGATCCGGCTCGAGGACGGCCGCGAGCTGCGCCTGCGCGAGCTGGGCACCAGGCAGCGGGCCTGGGCGAAACTGCTGCCGGCCGACCAGGTGGCCGAGGACGAGATGGTGGCGACGCTCGGGCCGGAAGCCTGGCCCCCGCCGCCTCTCGACGCCTTCGCCGCCGCGATCGACAAGCCCCGACACCTCCACCCCCTCCTGCGCCACCAGAAAGACATCAGCGGCATCGGCCGCTCCTGGGTCGACGAGATCCTCTGGGAAGCCTGCCTCTCCCCCTTCAAGAAAGGCAACGAACTCGACCCGGAGGAGGTCGGGCGCCTCCACGCCGCCCTCCACGTCCTCGGCGACGCGATCGACTATTACGAGAAGACGATCGGCCCCGACCTACCGGACAAGATCAAGGTCCCCCTGCGGATCCACAAGCACGAGGGCGAGCCCTGCCCCCGCTGCGGCACCACGATCGAGGCCGTCTTCTTCTCCGAACACCAGATGAACTACTGCCCCCACGACCAGACCGGCGACCGCATCCTCAAAGACCGCCGGCTGTCGAAACTCCTGAAGTAGCGCCCAGCCGGGTGGTTTGTCGCGCTCGACCCGCCAGTGACCGACCGTCTGATCCAGCGGGACGTCCCACCCCGGCGGGTCCGACTTCACCGGCTCCGGCGGTTTC